>CARUOB010000025.1 GCA_949076555.1 uncultured Lachnospiraceae bacterium
GGTACAGACGCCGCAGCACCCTTTAGGACGATCTGCTGTGCCGGAGCTGTCAGTTCTGTATTTCCGTCATAGAATGTGACGGTATAGTAATCCACTCTGGCGGTAACTTCTGCTCCCGCCACGGTTACTTCCACGCCGGTATCAATATCGCCAATATAAATTTTATATGTACCGTCCGGCGCAGCAAGGCTTGGAAGGAATGTCTTTCCATCATCAGAAGTGAGTCTATAGCCAGATGGCGCTCCTGTCCACTCCGCACCGTCCTTGTAAGTGGTTATGGTTACGGGATAGCCCTTTGCTTCTTCCCTTGTAATCTTAATGGTATATGCTTTCGACATTTCTCCGGAAGTTACGATAATCACAATGGTATTCTCGCCCTCGACAAGATCAACCGTTTTCGGCACCCCATTTTCCATCGAGGTCTCCGCACCATCATTAATTTTTATTGTAATGTCCGCCCCCAGCGCCGTATCTGCCAGTGTTGCCGTGATACCGATTTCATCGACACTGTTGGCAACCGTTGAGGTATATTCTGTTATGTCAGCCTCAAATTCCGGAGAAAGTGTTGCACCGCTTGTTGATAGGGTAAAAAGGTCGCAGCTTCCCGGCAGCGCCAGCCATAATTCATTGCGTGGTTCTTTGCCAAATTCTGTTTCTTCTGTTGTTTCCTTCCACAAAATCTCATAGTCATTATCGTTATCACTAAAAATGCAATTCCAGTCAGCAGGCGTGATTCCATATTCTTTTCCACCTGCTACTTTTACAGGATTAGGTTTTGCCGCTGTCGGTGGACTCTGTACAGTAATTCCAATAGATGAACCTTCTAAATTACCAGTAACATCAAAAAACAAATTATTTCTAAAAAAAACATTACTTGTTTTTTCATCCCCATCCGTGTTTCCAGAAATATTTACTGTACCTGATATAGAAAACACGTCGCACTCTGTGCCAAATACTCCCCCGCCGTACTTTGTCTGCGTAATTGTATTATTTATAATGGATGCGTTTGATATTTCTATATTGCTGTTGTTTAGATTTATCCCTCCGCCCCTTTGGGCCTTATTTTCCTCAATACTTCCTCCAAATATGTTTACTTGGGCATATGCGGCATTTATTCCTCCTCCCGTACCGGAACATAAATTATCTATGATTTTTCCACCATATATATTTACTTTAGAATTTATAGTCGCACTGTCACCAATACAATATATACCTCCTCCACCACCCTTATCAGTTTGATTTTCCTTAATAACTCCGCCAAACATATTAAATGTGGTTTCAGAAGTATTTCCATCATCCATAAATATCCCTCCACCACCAACAGACTCCCCCTTTCCTCCCTTAATACAGCCACTATCATTTTTACAATCACAAAGTGTAAATGTACTATTTTTATTCACTACAATTACGCTTCCAGTCTCGCCTATATGTTTCAGTGTACCGCCATTTAGGCATAGTGTTACATTCCCGTCAATGGTAATGGTACCTACTTCTGTTATTTCTAATTCCTTCAAAAAATAGTATCCTGAAGTAAGCGTATAACCCGCCTCCGCATCTCCCTTCACATCTCCGTTGATCAGAAGTTGTCCGCTATCATTTATAGTAAGCAGTTTATACTCAATATCTGTATTATGGACAGTATGGTCGCCAATAACTATATTCCTGCCGCAGATACAATGCATATGTGAAACATCATCTGCCGCCATGACCTGACTGCTTTCTGCAAGTGTTTCTGCAATCTCCACCCATGCCGTCAGTTTTACCAGTTCTTCCTCCGGCATCTGTTCCTGCTGTTCCTCTGTCAGCGCCTCGTAATCCTCCCAGATGGCAAGGGCTTCTTTCACATATTCATTCAGCTTTTCTTCCCATTCCGCATAGGCATCCCCATCTTCTTCCATATCCGGCCCTGTAGCAAGATATTCCTCCGCATCCGGCAGTGCTGCAATCCGTTCAAGCAATGCCTGTATTATGGCATCTACACCGCTTTCTACCGTCACTGTAATTTGCGGCAGGCTGACACCCTCCGCCAGTGTATAGCCATCCGGCAGGACAGCCGTAAAAGTATATGTCCCCTCTGTGTTTCCGTCATACTCCGGCTCTGACTGCCATGTCACACCGTCTATCGTAATCGTTTCTTCCTGCTTTTCGGTCTGTATACTCTCCAAGGTCTGTACGGGAATCACATTTTCCGCATGATATTCCGGCATTGTGACGGTATAGGATACCAATGAAACTGCGCTTTCCTGCTCGGTTTCACTCACTTCCTGTTCCTCCGAGAACATGCTTTCTCCATCTTCGATATCAACTATGCCCTCGCTTTCTTCAAGCTGTGAATCCTGTTCATTCTCGGTTTCTGTACCAGAGTTTTCTTCTATATCATCGGTTTCTCCGGTATTTTCCTGTTCACTTTCTTCCGCTTTCTGTTCGGAAGATTCCCACAACAAATAGACTATTAATTCTTCGGGCAAATATAACTCGTCTCTGTCTATCCCTGTGAATACAGTCTGTAATTTAATATCCTCTGATAAAGGTTCAAATGCCGTAATAATATTTTCCTGTTGAAAACTTTCCTCCTTTCCTGCCGCAGTTACCGGGAATACGTCTTGTATTCCCGGCATCGTAAGCAACACACAGAAACAGAGAAAAGCGGCAAAAAAACGGTGTTTTTTTCTTTGTCTTCTTTGTTTCATAAATCCCTCTCTCCTAGCTAAGAAATGATTGAACTCGTCAGCTTTTCATATTGCGGAGTATATATCTTTTCTTTACCGCTATATGCTAACACTTGATAACCCATAGGTATAAGCGCGCCCTCAAAAACTTCTCTCAGATCCATACTTTCCCTTGATTTTCCGCTGGCATTTACAAGAATACAATCTTTGCCATATATGTTCAATTCCGTGCCTTCTGATAATACTTCGTTAAGAGGATAATCCTCTTCAATAGATTCCCTATTGTCATCAACAAACCACAGTATGTAATACTCTGCTCCTTCAACGCCATCCCATACCGCAACATAATCCTCTTGCCAGCCCAAATTCTCCGGTCTTGCCAATGCTGTAATTTCCGCATTCCCGCAGGGCACCGTCTCAGCCCCCTCTATCTGCGCCTGAACCGTGAACTTATATACTCCGCCATTCGGATTTTCCTTAAAGATTTCCGTCATATCAACGGATTCCATCCCGTTTTCCGGGTTTGCCGCTGCGACCAAAATTCCGCCGTCCCCCGACAATTCCGCGCCATCCGGCAATGTGTTCGCACTAAAATAAACCTCAGCATCACCACGGAACAGATGCACCACATAAGACTTAACCTTACTGTCTTTGCTCCACCGGGCATAAATCCGTCGTGTTTCAACAGGTTCCTCTTTATCCTGATACCAGCTTATCTCCGGTATCTCTTTACTTATCATCTGCCCATACAGTGTCGTATTTTCTGATGGAATATACTGCCCTTCGACAGTTGCGGCTTTTGTCTTACACTCCTTATCTTCATACCACCCGTCAAAATAGAAACCGTTCTCCGCAGGACGGGGCAGCTCGACTCCCTGCGGTTTCCATGCCGCATAAAGTGTCACCGTGGCTTCTGCCGTGTTCGTCAGATTGCGGACAAAGGATTCGTCATCATAGACTTTGGGGCCACCGCTTACTTTTGCCCAACCGGTAAACAAATACTCTGCCCATTTTGAACTTGTCTGCTTCTCTCCGTCAATATCAAATAAAACCTCGTACTGCCGCACATAAGTATTTGCATCCAACTTCTGGTACTGGTTCAGTTCAAGGGTCTGTCTCGGCATCACGCCCCCTGTGGCGCCCTCCCCTTCGTACTCCACATAATAATTGTTCAGCTTTGTCCACACCGCCCTTGTCGTCACTTTCTTAGCCGGCATAGCGTCAGGCAGTTTCGGCTCCCAACGTTCAAACTTATATCCTTCCCGCGCATTCAAGTCCGGCGGAAAGACCATAAGGCGTTTGGAATACACCGCTGTGCAGACACGGAAATCGGTTCCGTCCTCACGGAACGTACCGCCGTTGGCACAAAATTCTATGGGAAACTCTAAAATGGGGTAATAGCATTTGATTACCGTACTCCCGTCTCCCTTGACTGTTGCCGGTTCCCAGTTCGGCTTGCCATAACCCGCATATTGCTTTACCGGAGCAAAGGCGTCGGCATCCGCCAGATTTCTGGCAGTTACTATGTAATCCGGCTCGTTGGAATAAGTGCCGTCCGTCTTTTGGAGATAATGCTCCACATCGTAAACTACGGAAAGCGCCGTCCACTGAGCCGTCAGTTTGATTCCTCTTTGTTCGCCAAAATAGCATGTTGACGGATAGTATCTTCCCGTGGCTTCCTCCAGCCAGCGTAACTGGTATCCGGGGCGTTCCGGCTTTCTGAATTTCACGGCAGTCGGACGTTTATAGCTGAACACATACTCGTGCTTTTCCTCCGTATCGACGGCTTTCCCGGTATAGATAATCTTCGCCCGGAACAGGACGTCCGCATCTATGGTATTCAAGCCTGGTATATTATCCACAACCATCAGGCGTTGATTGATGGTACTCGCTTTTTCTACTGTACATACAATATAGACAGGCTTCACCTCCTGATGGATTTCCTGTTCTGTCCCATTGGTAAACTCGTCAGCCTTGTAATTGACAATTCCCAACTCACATGACGAGTAATCCTTATTATCGCTTTGTATGATCGTAACATGATCCTCGTCATTAGTCGGCAATAAACCGCTGTTTTCACGAGTAGCCCACCCATTATGATTGCTGTCCTTGAGCGTCTTCCAAAAATCGGAGTCCGAAACAATACCTCCCACCCATGTGCTTGATGTATTTCCGCCAAATTTGAACAGGCTCGCTGCCATCGTGACATAGACATATGCCGTCGTATAGGCGGGAACCGTAACCTTGAGTTCCCCTCTTATCATGACCGCCTTAAAGTATTTGTTACCGTGCCTGTCTTCTATGCATCTGTCATAATCTCCTACGATATAGTGCGGCGTTTCGTCCTTTCCGTCAGCGCAGCAGCTTATTCCACACCGATGCCATACCGGAAACTTAATCGCACCGTCCGCATTATAATTCGATTTATCGCCCATACTATTCCATGTCAGGTCATTGATATGTTTGCCGTTCTGCAGAGCCTTCATTACATATTCGCATTTCAGCAGCGGCTTCAATGTACCGTCCACTTCTCCCAGGTCCCAGCCAAGCCTTTTGTTCGCCGTTGCTATTGTTTTTATATTATCATCCATCGCTGCCATCCCTCCTTATTCTTGTCCTTATTTCTTCGGTGTCCAGATCACTCTTACCGTGACATCCTCTGCGGGCATCTTCGATAATGTTTTTGACCATTTATAAGTGTAGCCCTCCCTTGACACCACTCTTGGATACATCATCTGGGTTCCCGGCGTTTCATATATGAAGTCCTCCGTCTCCATATCATATCCGCTTGTGAATACACCGCCGTTGGCAAGGAATGTTATTGTATATTGTTTTCTCTCATAAAGACAATTGACAACCTGTGAACCTTCTTCGGAAATGTTTACATGGCAATTTCCCGGGCTGGAGAACCCTTCCCGCTCCATGACCCGCACAGAAATGGTTTCCCCCGTGGGGCCTGTATACTGCTCCGTACGATCCGGCGTTTCGGGATAGCTGCCATCCATATTCTGGAAGAAATGGTTCACTGTGTAAGATATCTGTGCCGGAACCCACATGGCTGTCAGCCTGACACCCCGGTTTTCTGTAAAGATTCCGCCGGGTGCATAACACCGGTCTGCTATCCTGTCATACCATCCCGAAAGGATATAGCCCTGCCTGTGTGCCGTATAAAGCGTAACTGCGGTATATTTGTCCGGCGCAAACGTGAACGTCTGTTGTGTCTGTTCCATCTCTCCCCCGTTGGGATCATAATAAATCGTTGAAGTCCCGGTAAGTTTTGTGTTCCATTTGTCATCCGCTCTGTCAAACATCACCAGCCTGTGGTGAATGGTACTTGCCTTTTCTATGGCGCACATGAAGTAAAAAGTCGCATAGCAGACTTTTGCTTCATTCGTATCATTCTTCTGCTCGCCGCAGTCATAATCATTGAGTCCTAAGTGAAACTCGGCATTCTTGCTGTTACTATGTACTTTCGTACAGTCTTTATCGCTTTTCGGCTGAATAACGCCATTGTTATCCGCCCAGTTACCAATCCTGCTTTTCGTTGCCGTAGTCCATGTATCAATGCTCGATACTACACCTCCTATGTACGTGGAAGATGTTTCACCCCCATTCTTGAAAAAGTGCAGATTCATTGACACCTTTAGATCGACAGTTGAATATGCCGGTACGATATAGGAATAAATCGCTTTTACCATAATTGCCTTAAAGCTTTTGTTTCCATGAATATTTGTATTTATCAGCGCATCCTCATCGCAGCAGACTTTGATTGTAGATTCAGCATTACAATCATCCCCAAAACAGCTAATGCCAACCCGGTCCCATATCTTACCGTGTTTCTGTAAATACATCTCGTTTCCGGTGCTATTCCATGACAATTTGTCCATATTGCTGCCGTTTATCAATGCCCTGACCGTGAAACTGGGACAGACTTCTGCCGCGGACCATATCTTAACATCCGATTCTTCTATGATATTTTCTGAATCGGCATCTCCAAACACTACATAGTCACTGTAGTTGATTTTAACATGACCTTTCGCCATGAGGTCTTTATAATACTCTCGCCTCATCTCCATTTCTTTTGTCCGGACTGTATCTTCCATGTCCTCCACATTCTCCATTACCGCTGCATTTTCCATGTTTTCCGTATTCCTCATTTGTTTCCTCCTTTTTTGATTTATACGTCCCCGTGAAACCATTCATCTGCCAAAGCAGCCGTCATGTTTTTGCCAAAGCCTATGCAAAATGAAATGACAAAAATCCTCTTCTTTCCCTAAAATATCTCTAAATAATCAATAAATTGAGTGTATTGTATATAAAAAGCGTGACAACCGCCATAGTTTTGGTATAGATTGCACTTTTTGAGGTATACTTTGCAAAAACTAACTGTTTCGTACAACACAAATATACATAATTCCGCATTTTCTGTGTTATAGTAATTGAAAACATATTTTCCCAGAACATTTTTTCTGATATAACGCACAAAAACGGATGGAGAACCGCTCGTTCCACGATTCTCCATCCGTTTTTTCGCTTTTTACTGTTCCATCTGTCGTCCCAGAAATCCCGCCGCCGACTGGATCAACTTCTGCTCTACCTCTCCCATCTTGGACTTGTGATCCATCTCCACCAATATCACGGAGCCAATCACATCCCCCTCGCAGATAATGGGACTTATGGCTTCATGGCTGAAATCATCTCCCTCCAGACTGACCTGTATGAAATTTCTGTCTCCTTTGGTAGCCACCACACTCTCCCTGTGGTCGATTTTCTCCTCCAGCTCCCTGCTGATGGATTTGCCTAACAGGTTCTTCATGCCGCCCGACACCGCGATGAACTGATCCCTGTCAGTAATCAGCGCAATGTGGCCTGAAACCTGTGCCATGCTCTCCGCATACTGCTTGGCAAAAGTACCCATTTCACCGATTGGCGAGTATTTCTTTAAAATGATCTCGCCCTCCCTGTCCGTGTATATTTCAAGCGGGTCCGCCTCCCTAATCCGCAAGGTTCTGCGTATTTCTTTAGGGATCACAATGCGTCCCAGATCATCTATTCTTCTGACAATGCCCGTTGCTTTCATATGCTATAACCTCCATCTACAAATCGTAGTTATTTTATTTTTGTGTTTTACTATTATTTGTAGAGTAGGAAATTATATACATTAAGCTGCACATCACTCCAACTTCACCAAAAACTTCCATCAAACAGCGTTCGTTTGCATATGCCGCGATTCAATTAAAAACTGTTTGCATAAATACAATCCTTTAAATCAGTATTCATTTGTCGGCTGTAATATATTATACTGATTATGTCTACAGGAAAAGGAGGCATTCATGATGAACGAAATATTAAAATCCCTACATGAAAGAAAATCCGTCCGCGTATTTACCGATGAGGAAATCTCGAGTGCGGACAAGACCAGTATTTTAGAGGCGGCATTGCAGGCGCCTTCGGCGGGCTGTCAACTGCTGTATACCATTCTCCACATCACGGATAAAGACAAAAAGGAAAAACTCGCCGTCCTGTGTGACAACCAGCTCTTTATGGCAAAATCCAAAATGATGCTTGTCTTCTGCGCCGATTGCCGAAAATGGCCTTCCTTTTATCAGGAAGCGGGACTAAAACCGCGCACTCCCGGCGTCGGTGATTTGCTTCTTGCTGTGGAAGATGCGCTGATTGCGGCACAAAACGCCGTGACCGCGGCGGAAAGTCTGGGCATCGGCTCCTGCTATATCGGTGATGTTATGGAGAACGCTGAAGAAATGAAAGCGGTTCTGCTGCTTCCCCAATATGTATACCCCGCGTGCCTGCTTGTTTTCGGGCATCCGACCGACCAACAGAAGACAAGAAAAAAACCGGAGCGGTTCCGGGTATCCGATATCGTCTGTGAAAACAGTTATCAGGATAAGAGCGGTGCGCAGATACGGGAAATGTTTGCAGATAAAACAGACGGGAAAAACTATGACGAATGGATGGCGGCTTTCTGCAAGAGAAAATACGAGTCGGATTTTTCCAGAGAAATGAACCGCTCGATGGAAATATATCTGCGGGATTTCCAGTAACGAAAAAGCAAATATTGATGCAAAACAAGAGCAATCATGTTATACTTTTGTTAGTAAATTAGATGCGCAGATAGCGAATAAAAAAAAGAAACGGAGGCATGAAAACTATGGCACATCAAAATTTATCCGCTGCAGAGGCAATTGCAAAATTGAAAGAGGGAAACGAGCGTTACCTGACCGTTTCCAGTAATCCGGGCGATGTATCTCCCGAGATCAGAAAGAAAACCTGCGACGAGGGACAGACTCCCTACGCAACCATTATCACCTGTTCCGATTCCCGCGTGATTCCGGAAGCAGTATTTTCCGCAGGCATCAGCGAACTGTTCACCATCCGCGTGGCAGGCAACGTGATGGATAATCACCAGCTCGGAAGCGTGGAATACGCTGCGGACCACCTCGGCACCAATCTGGTTGTCGTTCTGGGACACACAAACTGCGGCGCCGTTGGAGCGGCTTTGAGCAGCAGCCCCGATGGATTTGTAAAATACATAACCGACGAAATCAAAAAAGCGATCGGTGACGAGACGGATGCGCTTAAAGCAAGCTGCCTGAATGTGGAGAGAAGCGTTTCCATCATCAAAGAGAAATTGAATCTCACAGACGAATCACCTCTCAAGGTGTGCGGCGCTATGTATCATATTGACAGCGGCAAAGTAGAATTTATGGACTAACCCCGGAGAAGTTGAAAAAGCGGAGGTAACTTTAACTTATGTCGCAGACATTATCGGTACTCGAAATGGTACTGCCGGTGGTAATCATGCTCTTTATCGGCTATTTCTGCCGCATATCCGGCATTCTTACAAAAGAGGGGCTAGGCGGAATCAAGAGCGTGATCTCCAACATCACACTGCCTGTGGTACTGTTTCAGGCTTTTTATGCCACATCCTATTCCCTTGACAGTCTGTTTATGTTCAGCGTCGTTTTCATTAGCTGTTCACTGGCTCTGGGATGCGGTTTCCTGCTAAACCGTTTTGTGCCTGACTCCAAGCTCATGCCATATCTGCTGTCCGGTTTCGAGGTCGGGATGCTGGGTTACGCCCTGTACGGACTTCTCGCCGGTCCAGATCAGATTTCCTACATGGCCACTGTGGATCTGGGGCAGGTGTTGTTTGTGTTCACGGTTTACCTGACGCTTTTGAAAAATGCAACGGGACAGAAGCCGTCACTGAAAGAAATGCTAAAAGAAATGAGTAAAAACCCCGCTTTCCGGGGCGTTACTCTCGGAATCATCGTAGGCGTTACGGGGCTTGGCAATCTGATCACTGCCTCCCCCGTCAGCCCGATTTTTTCCTCAGTCATTGAGATGATAACGCTTCCCACATCCGGCATGATCCTGATTATTGTGGGCTATGAGCTTTCCCTGCGGAAGGATTTATTTGTCCCGGTGATAAAGACCCTTGTTTTTCGGACAATCGTCATGGGCATGCTTTTGTGCGCGGCCTCACTGATCATCTTTCAGGTCGTGCCTTTCGACAAGCAGCTCTTTATGGCATTGATTTTACTGTTTTCTCTGCCTGCGCCGTTTGTCATTCCGCTGTATGCGGATGTGGAGTCGGAGGGCATCTACATCTCCAACACGCTATCCATGGGGACGCTGATTACCATTCTGATCTTCGTGGGATTGTCTGTATATGCGGTGGCGTGATCATTTACAAATACCAGACTGGTTATAAAAGCGGTTGTCATCCTGATCGGATCGGCAACCGCTTTTTCACGCCTATTTCTTCACACCCTTCGCACCGGAAAGATTCGCGTTCTGTAAAATATTGCTGTCGAAGGAGGTCAGCATACTCTGTTCCTCCCGCTCTCTCTTAAGCGCCAGTTTGACCATATCGTCCAAAAGCACCGCGTACGGCTTTCCAAGCGCCTCCCACAGATAAAAGGCAAGGGAACCAGGAATGGGATTGATCTCGTTTACATACACCTGATCCGTGTCCTTATCAATCATAAAGTCAATCCGGGACACACCATTACAGCCAAGCGTCCGGAACGTTCTCACCGCCAGTTCCCGGATCTCCTCCCGCTTCTCGGGCGTCAAATCCGCCGGCAGCTCTCTTTTCGCAGTTCTCATGCCCTCGGAGCCGCCTTTGCCTCCCGCCACATATTTATCTTCATAGCTTAAAATTTCATCACTGGAGATCGGCTCCTCGCACTCGGATGCCTGCGCCTCCTCGTAGTCTCCTAAAACCGCGCAGTTGATCTCACGCAGATTCATAATCGCCCGCTCGACGAGGACTTTCGATCCGAATGTAAAGGCATACTCCAATGCCTCCCTCAATTCTTCCCGGTCTTTCGCCACTTTGATTCCCACACTGGAACCCAGATTGACAGGTTTCACGATAACGGGATAAGGGATCTTTCTCTCCACCTTTTCATAAGCCGCCTGCTCGCCGCTCTCGTACTCTTTCCCGTACAGCGTCACACAGTCGAGAACCGGAATTTCATTGTCCTTGAGCACCGTCTTCATCACATATTTATCCATGGTGACCGCCGAAGACATCACGTCACATCCCGCAAAGGGAATATTGTAATGCCTCAAAAATCCCTGCAAAGAACCGTCCTCCACATTGGCGCCGTGCACCACCGGGAACGCTACATCGATCTGCGCCACCTCGGAGCTGCCAAATTTCTTTTCAGGATATTGAATTAATTTGACGCCGTTTTTCTCCCCCATCAAGAAAACGCGGGTGCTCTTTTTCAAAAGTTCCGGGATATTTCTGTAGTTGGCGATATCCCCTATAAGCTCTCCCGTGTAGAGTTCATTCTCCTTCGTGATATAGATGGGCACCAAATCATATTTTTCTTTATTGAAAGCATTGTACGCCTGTAAGCCGGAGATCACAGACACCTCATGCTCCACACTCTTACCGCCGAAAAAGACTCCTACTCGAATTTTCATAGCTGCTAAGTTACCTCCTTCATTATTCCTCTGCCTGTCAAACGGCGCTTCGCCTGCATGCTTACGCATAATTGTCCGGTAAATCATTCTCGATCAGGATAACCTTTTGTTTCTCACCGGGAATTGCATTTACCATTCGAAACGCCTCCTGAAGATCGTCCACCGGAATCATCCTGTTTTCCGGGAATCCGGCTTCCAACAACCCGTCCTGAATCGGCTTCGTCTGCTCCTTTCCGACGAGCACGGCATAGTCGCACTTGTCGGCGGCATAGACGCCTACTTCTTTATTTTCATCATACTGCTTTTCGCCCAGCTCTACCATACCCGGCGTCAGCAGTATGCGCAGTTCCTTAAACATTGCCAGCGTATCGAGCGCCGCCTCAAACCCGTTTTTGTTGGAATTGTATGCGTCGTCCAGCAATATCCTGTCGCCCTGCTTCACAAGCTGCAGCCTGTGGGGAACGCTCTCCAACTGTTTCACCGGATAGAGCAGCTTCTCCATGGGAATCCCCAGCGTGTGCGCCACGGCAATGGCGCCCGCAATATTCTGCACGTTGTGGCTGCCCACCAGCTTCGTGTAAAATTCATATTCCTTTCCGGATTCGTCCTTCATTTTAAAGGAGGAACCTCTCGGGGAAACCGCAATGTCATAAGCGCGGAAGTCCGCGTTCTTAGCTGTGACCCCATAACTGACTGTATTCTTATCCGTCCCGGCATTTCTGATATATTCATTGTCGTAATTCAGAAATACTTTTCCGGCCGCAGGCACAGCATCCGCCAGCTCAAACTTGGTCGAAACTATATTTTCTATCGTGTGGAAACTTTGCAGGTGTTGCGGACCGATAGAGGTAATGATTCCGTAATCCGGATGCACCAAGTCACAGATCTCTTTGATATCCCCCACTTCTCTCGCTCCCATTTCACAGATAAAAATCTCGTGAAAAGGCTTCATATTTTCCCGGATCGTCCGCACCACACCCAGCGTCGTGTTATAGTTACCCGGCGTATGCAGGACATTATACTGTGTGGAAAGCAGCGCGCTCAGATAATACTTCACGCTGGTCTTTCCGTAACTGCCCGTGACACCAATAATTTTCAGATCCGGCATCTCCCGCAGAATGCGTGCGGCGTCATCGATATAATACTGATCGATTTTTTTCTCTATCGGATGGTTCATCCCATTTGCCAGCAAAATGAGAAAAGGCTGTAAAACAAACAAAAGCAGTAAGATCAGCTCCGCATTTCTTAAAAGCGGGTGTTCCGTCAGCGGCAATATCCCCTGAGAAGCCAGAAGCACCCCCCCGCTCGCGGCCATCCATAATCCGGGAAATACTGTCACCGCCACCGCAAGCGCATACAAGATTCCTGTGGTGACAAGCATCCTCTTTACGCGGGGCGTATACACCAGCGGTTTTTTTGCTTTATGGGGCTTATTGACCAAAATAGTCATGCCGTTCATAACGCAGGCCGCGATCAAACATCCCGTGTTTCCGACCGCCGCCAGCGGAAGGGAGATCACCGCATACAGGCATTTCCCAAGCAGTCTGCCCACGTTGGTATGCACCCGCATCCACTCTCCGTACTCTCTCGGTTTATACGAATTCTGTTGAAACATGTGCATCAGATATATAATATACATGACCGTTCCCACCAAATAGGTGGCAAGCCATATGCCAAAGATTATCATGTCCATTCCTGCCTGTGATTCCTCTCCATGCTAAACGCAATCCTTCTTTTCAGCGGCTTTCTATGTGTCTGTAAGTGCCAATCTCCCTATGATAAGCAATTCTGCATCACAATCCGCACAAGCGCACTCTCAGCCAAAAAACGCCTGCAGCGCGCCGTTCACTCTCACCGGCTGCTCCGCGTAGGAAAAATGCCCCGCGCCCTCACACACCACCAGCCCGGCGTCCGCGATCAGCTCTTCCATCCGCCTCGCATCCTCTATGGGTGTGGCCGTGTCCAAATCGCCCCAGATCAGAAGCGTCGGACATTTCACCAAATGAATCAGCGGTTCTAAATCCTCGTTAACCACCTTAACTAACGTGGCCCGCATCAAAGGTGTCGCATTGTTATAGTCGGAAGAGCCGCGTTTACGTCTCATATCCTCCACCGCATCCGGGTAGAGGAAATGCATCATTTTCGTGCTCATAAAAGCTCTGCCGATCTTGTAACATCTGAGACTGATCTTCTGCCGCAGACTCTTTTTCGGCAGAATCCCTGCACTGTCAATCAGCACCGCCCGCTCCACGACGAAGGGCAAATTTTCTCTGGCATTCATTTTAAAAAATACTCTGCCGCCAAAGGAGTGCACCACCACGCTAAGTCTTTTTATCGAAAAGGAAGCGATAAACTTCAGGACAAAGTCTACGTAATCATCCACACACCAAGGCGCAGGCGGTTCCGGTGTCTTCCCGAACCCCGGCATATCTAGGGCAATCACCCTTCTTCCCTGCTTCAGCGTATCGATCACGCTCCGGTACAGCGTGATATTAGCGCCCCAGCCATGCAGTAAAAGTACGATTTCCCCCTCACCCTCGTCTATATAATTCACAGATATTCCATCTATCTTTTTTATCATAAAATCTCCTGCGCATTTGTATCTATTTTCAATTTATGCGCTATTTTATACCTATGTTCGCTCTCCGGTAAATATGTTTTCGCTCCATACCGCAGTCACAGCCTTTGCACGTCGGTTCGCAAAATTACGCCCAAAACTTTCTGTACGCCGATCGCATACATTTGTATTGTACTGTATTCCCCCATTTCTATCAACCGAAAAATAGACGGAAATTGTGGCCGTTTATCCCATCTTCATAAACTATGCCCACTATTCCGCCATATAATCCGCATAATCCGTTTCACTGGCAAATAACATGTATACCCCATTTACAAATCCCATGTAACCGCTCTCTACCGCATATCCCTTCATCTCGTTTTCTCCTTTCATTCCGGCTCACTTTTTCAAACGAACTTGTGTTCTGAAAAGAGAATAACATTTATGAAGTCCTATATTTGGGACTTAAAACAAACATTTCGGGGGACATCTAATTTCCGTCTTTAGCAGCAATACTTATCCAAGCATATCTGTGATGTAATCCCGCAACCCGTGCTCCGTCTCTATATTATACCTCTCGTTTACAGTCATATAATACTTTCTGATGCTTTCCTTCGATAAAAGTTCGTTTGAAGGAATACTGTCCTCATACCCCTTTCGTGCATTTTTCCATGGCTCCTCATTATGCGTAATCTTTTCCAAAACCTTTCCACCGTACATCCCAAACGTATTAACGACAAGCTCAATGGCCTTCCTTTCATTATCGCCCAGCTTATCCGCCATCCCCACAAGCAGGGCAAATCGTGCGTCGTCAATAGGATTATATTTAAAATCCCTAAACAGATCATAGACTTCCGGATAAACCGGACCATGTATCCATGCCCTACAGTCTTCCGCAAAAATCGGTTTTTCATATAGCGCCAAATAAATGCCCTGAATAAAATAGAGCAATTTTTGAAGCATTAGCGGCGTTACTTCTTCCAGTTTATCAAACACATAGGCAATCACTCTCAGCATTTCTTCTGAGACGGCAAACAGGCTTTCCAAACGATCTGCGGCAGTCATAGCCTTTTTATACGCCGCGGCAGTAAGCCGCTCACGATTTTCTCTAAGCTGTTTTTTCATATATGCCGGAGATGCGAGAGCCGCCTTAATAATATTCGAATATTCTTTGGAAGGAACTTGCCCTTCCAAATATCTGGGGATTGTTACCTCGCCAAAGCCAAGTGCGATGGATAAGGGCGCCTTTCCAATTTTATAAATCTTCATGAGTTTTTCAATGTCTTCCATGGTCACAATTCCCTCTGCGGCCCTATACTGTTCGTCAATTTCCTGTACATTTTTATCAAACAGTCCGGGAATGCTCATTTCCTCTCCGCACTCTGTACATATTGCCACCGTAATTCCGAAGTTGTAATCTTTATCGCGTATGGTTTTTGTAATATCTTTTTTCCGCAAAAGGTATTTTGTTTCTCTTCTGCATTCGATACAAAAATCCGTTCTCTTATAAACATTTTCCCTTTTCTCTTCCATATTGACTGCCTCCGTTTCCATTATGATTATTTAAAATAGTATGTAAGCGGATATTTCTGTTCATGGAATGATATTACAATCACAAAACAGTTTTCCAACTTGTTAAATTTGATATACAGGGAAACCATCTTCTCTTCTATCCTGGTTCTCTCCAAAAGGCGCACATCCTTTCCAAATACATACAGGTGTTCATGCTCATATCCTTTGTGCTCATTCTGCAAAACCTCCGAAAAGTCCGTTGCTGTCAAACCCAAGATGATTTCTTTTGCCTTTGCTTCATCAAGCATATAATCCAAAAACAAATTGATATTATCCTGCCTTTTGGCATTTCGATCAATTCGATATCTGTCGTTTTCAACAGCTTTCTTCACCTCACAAAGATACTGTTCTATATCTTTCACACTAATGTTCGTCATGTTATTCCTCATATTATTTTTGTTAATGTTTTTCTATTATCATTGTACTTCAATGATCGAATTTTTACAATATCCCATCACCAACAATTTTAGAGCATCCGTAAAAGGGCAAAAAAATCCGGTTTTGACACGACAAGTCTCTCCCGACACCTTCATGTCAAAACCGGAACCGCGCGCTTTTTCAGCCGCTTTTCCTGCTCATTTGTAAAACGCTTACCTTCTCCTGTCAATCCCGGTACGCCTGTAGTAATCCGCCTTGTCCTTGTACATCAGCGCCTCCGCCGCAGCGAGCACGGCGCTGACTCCGGCTTCGCTTTTATTTGCCCAATCAGCGCCCACCGCCATATTGACGGAAGTCTCCGCCATAATTTTTCTCAGGCGCGCAACCCGCTCCCTAAATTCCGTCTCTCCGATCCCCGCGCAGATCGCCAGCAGTTCATCTCCTCCGATGCGGAACAACTCGTAAGCGTCCCCGAACGCCTCCTTCATACACGCGGTGGCCGCAAGTATCAGGCGGTCTCCCGCCTCATGCCCCTCCGCATCGTTCACCCGCTTCAGTCCTGTGATATCCCCGTAAACGATTCCCACGTTCTCTCTACGCATATTTTCCGTATATTTTACCATGGCGTGACGGTTGCCGATCTGGGTGAGCTGATCCAGATAGGACATTCTCTCCAGATTTCTGACCAGATTCCGCATTTTCAGCAGGGACTCCATGAAGTGCCCCATGATCTGCAGCATATTGGAAATATAGTGTAAAGATTCCGACGGCGGGTTATCCACCCCGTAAAATCCGATTACTCTTCCGTCCTCATACAGCGGCACCACCGTAATCGAAGAAATATCCTGCTGTTTCAATATCTCATATTGGAGCCGATTCTTGGTCCTGACGTCCTCTATATCAGCAATCACCACACACTTGTCCTCTGCAAAGAGACGGTACCATCCGTCGCAGACTTCCGGCGGGACATTCTGTAAATTATCCTTTTGCGGACTCACGCCGTTTGCCACCCACTCGTAAGTGTTGTCGTCGCCTCCCTGCTCGTTTTTCTCAAAAATATATACCCGCTCACCGCCAAGCGCCTTACCCAGATACTCAATCGCAATTTTTAATGAAGTGTCCGGATCAGGTGCGAGCATAGCCGTCCGCAGCGCCTCGTTGATCAGCGCCTCCCTGTTTTGATAGTCGCGGATGATCTCTTTTTGCTTGGTATCCGCACTGATATCAACGGCAATCTCGATACGCAGTTTTCTGCCGTCCCTCTCTATCACGGTATCCTTCACCAATATGTGTCTGTTGAAGACAGGATTGTAATAGCGCCACTCTTTAAACTGCCCCGGAACAAGTTCCCTGTTATTACAAAACTCGCACGGCGCGGAAGCATTCTGCAGCACCTCATAGCACTTCTTGCCTCTGGTCTGTTCCAGAGAAGTGAGTCCGCAGATCGAAAGCGCTTTCTTATTCATATAAATAAATTCATAAGTGTCCACGTCCGCGACGTAGACCAGTTCATTCATGTTTTCAAAAAATTCCCATATGGGTTCCATCTATCGTTATTCTCCTTTAGCAGACCATTGTCTCAGCTCCATGTAAACCAACGCAAAAACCGCAGAGACTGCGCTAATTATATCACAGAGCAGACAACAAATCCATTAAAAGAGTCATGATAACCGATATATCCCCGCAGAACAGGGCGCCACCGCAAAGCCACCCTCCGTGCCTTCGATCTTTCCGCCTATCGTGTAGAGCGCTTCGCCCGGTTTTATCCCGCCGTTCAAAGGCTGCTTTCTGTCAGAAGGATTGATAATCACCAGCAGTTTTTCATTGTCGGATTTGCGGACAAACACGAGCGGGTAATTATCGCTCTGCAAGAACTCGATTTCCCCGTCGTTGCGAAGCGCCGCATGGGACTGCCTGAACGCGATCAGCCGTTTCACCTCACTGTAAAGGGAATCCGCATCCCCCATCTGCGCCGCTGCCGTCGGGCGATCCGGCGCGCTGTCCTGCGCCACATAAAGCATTTCCGGCTTCGCCGACGAAAACCCCGCATTCAGGGAATCATCCCACTGCATCGGAGAGCGGGAACCCGTCCGCTCATAGCCGCCCTCCACGGAAGCCAGCCCTTCCACATACCGCATGCCGATTTCATCGCCGTAATAGATAAAAGGCGCGCCCGGCATGGTCAGAAGAAAGGCAAATGCCAGCTTCATCTCCTCTTTGTCGAGCCGTCTTGCCAGTCTGTCCATATCGTGATTGCCCGAAGGAATGCAGATCAGCCCGCCGCAGGACTTATCATAGCTCTCCTGGTATTTCTCCCAAAACGCTTTGATATCCCCTTTTCCCCTTCTGGAAAACCAGGGCTCATCGCAGCGGAACAGGTCATTGTAATGGGAAGGGCCGAAATGCAGCAGAAAATCCATGTGGAAGCCGCCCGCCAGAGACTTGTCCGGCTCGCCCCACTCGGAAACCATCACTGCCGCGGGAAATTCCTGATCGAGAAACGCCCGGATGTCCTGCCACAGCTTGATCGTGCCTTTTCCGTCCTCGTCGTTCTTCACAAGGGACCCCGCCATGTCCACGCGGAACCCGTCGCAGCCCGCCAGAAGCCAGAAGCGCATCACATCCTTCATTGCCTCCCGCGTTGCCAGAGGCCCCGGCGCATCCATGGCCTGCTGCCATTTTTTCTCCGGGTTCGGTTTGTAGTATCCGTAATTTAACGCGGGCTGATGGGAAAAGAAATTGACCCCACATGCCCCTACGCGCTCCGATATCCCTTTCAGGGCGTTCATCCCGTCCGGCGCTTCCCATGTGTTGTCCGTCCACACATAGCGGTCCGTAAACTCGTTTCTCTCCGCTCTCATGGATTCATGAAACCATTTGTGATTCACCGAAGTGTGGCCCGGCACCAGATCCAGAAGCACATGCATCTCCCTCTTATGCGCCTCCTTAAAAAGCCGCACCAGATCCTCATTCGTCCCGTAGCGGGGCGCAACGGTAAAATAATCCTCCACATCGTAGCCCGCGTCATAAAAAGGCGACAAAAAACAAGGGTTCAGCCAGAGCGCATTACAGCCAAGTTCCTTAATATAGTCCAGTTTTTCAATAATGCCCTGCATATCCCCGATACCGTCAGCGTTGGTATCGTTAAAAGACTGCGGATAAATTTCGTAAAATACTGCTGTGTTAAGCCAGTTCGGTCTACCTGCCATAGTAGATTCCTCCTCAGTTTTTTGATACTATCATATCACACAGCAGTACTTCTTTACATCCCTTTTTACTATTGGATATAAATTTCAGAAGCGGTATCTTCCACACCGTTAATCTGCAGTCTGACATGCACTTTTCCATTCTCAAATGCATCCAAAGGGTATGCCAGCGGTTCGGAAAGATTTGTCACATCAACGGATTTTACGGTCTCTCCCTGTACCAGCCACAGGACGAGGCTTGCGCCCTCCGGCACTGTGCCGCAGGAAATATCCGCATAGAGAATCTGGGTGTCCGCGTCCGTGATCTCCATCGTCTTTTCTTTCACAAATCCTTCACTTGCGCTTACAAAATTCAGCTTCCAGACACCATTCCGATAGGTGCTGTAATCCAAAATCACACCCATGTTCCATACCCGCTCACCGGAAGCAACGTTTGTGTTGATGCCCTTTCCCGACGCCAGGCTGACGACAAACCCTGTCAGGCATACGAGCATAAGCGCCATACTCAGAATACCGGCAAAAAGAAATGTTATGTGATGCGTTCCCTGTTTTTCCATCCTATGATTATCCTCCTTTTCGAACTTTGTTCCACATTCTTCACAATAATTTGAGGTTACCAAAATCCGGTGTCCGCAAGCCGGACATACCGTTTTCACTTCCGATCGGCGCAAAAAGTAAATCAGCAGTCCTATAAAAGGTGAAACTACAAAAACGACAACCGCCCACAGCACCGGATCGTCCCCCCGCCTTTTACAGTCCTGATATACCCACGCCGAAAAAAATGCGGAGGCGCACAGGGCAAAAAAGCTAAAACAAAAAATCAAAACGGGATACAACATGGAAAGACCGCTAAAGCCGCCGTTACTCAAAAAATTCATACCACTGCACCTCTTTTCTCCATGCGGATCGTAATTTCTTCTTTTATGTTGGTTCTTTTTATGCCTACCAGAGTGAGCAATACCCCCGCTGCACCGACATAAAGGCAGCTGCCTGCGGCAAAATAGGATAAATAAATATTTTCAATGATAATGCGGGCCAAAAATGCCAGCAGAGAAAATGTGAGCAAATTCAAAATCATCGGCAAATACCAAAGCGACAGTTTATGCATGGCAGGCTGTTTTTTCAGGACAGCTTCCTTCTGGTACAGCGCTGCTTTGAGTTTATGATCCAGTTCCGGGGGCGGCACATCCGCCATTTTCACGGAAGCCCGGATCGCCTCTTCTATTTCCGTATCAAAACGTTTATCTCCCATAACCGGCATCCTCCAATCTTTTTTTTATTATGTTTCTTCCCTTAAACAACCGACTCTTCACAGTGCCGGGCGGTTTCTTTAAAATGGCCGCGATCTGCTCTATGGAGCATTCCGAAAGGTAAAATAAAAGCAGCGGCACCTGCAATTTTTCCGGCAGCGTTTTCATGATTTGGCGAACCTGTAAAGCCAGCTCCTTTTGCAGATAACTTTCTTCCATGTCCTCCTTCGCAGGCAGCACCGTCTCCATTTCCTCATCAAAATTGCCGCAGGGAGCAATTTCGTTTCGACGCGCCTGTTTCCTCCGATCGCTTTTCCACAAGTGATACGCCAGAGAGAAAAACAGCGCTTTCGGGTTTTTCTCCCAGTCAAGCGTCCATTCTGTCTCTAACGCTTTCAGGAAAGTCTGCTGGTATAAGTCCTCGGCATCCGCCTTGTCCATGCAAAGTTTCAGGCTGAATCTGTATATATCCGTCCCGAACTCATCGATACATTTTTCTATTTCTCCCGCGTTCACGTCTTCACCTCCCCTGCCTGTTCACCTTATATTCGCCATGAATTTGCGTGAGGTTCATTTTTTCTCTAAAAATTTCAAAAAATACCGGAAGAGAACATGCTATGCCCTCGCTCCCGGTATTTTTTAGTTTGTCATTTTCATATACCGCATTCCCATGCAAGTGCATGGCGCGGCACATTCGGTAGTTTTCATCATGCCGTCATTCCACCAGCACTTCCTCCATTCTCGAAAGCGCCTCCCCCGTCAGCATAAGCAATGTCTCCTCATCCTTCTCGATCATCCCACACTTCCTGTAATGGAGATAAAAGGTGGGATCACCCTTGGGGTCAAACCGCAGTCTTCCGCCGTAATCGCTTATGAGAAACGGAATGTTTTCCACCCGGATCGGCGCATCCGGCCGCAGAGTAAAACTGATCCGCTCGTTCTTTCCCTTCACCTCCGGCATATACAGCCTGTGGGCGTGGGAGCGGATCAGCGCGATCCGCAGAAGATTTCCCACCGACTTCGGAATCTGGCCGAACCGGTCGAGAAGCTCTTCCCGCATGTCGTCGCACTCCCGCTCGTTCTCTATCCCCGCGATCCGTTTATAGATATCCAGCTTCTGCACTTCGTTCACAATGTATTCCGGCGGAATATAAGCGTCCACATCCAAATCCACGAGGGTGTTGAAATCCTCTATCACGGAAATGCCCTTCTTCGTCTTGACCGCCTCGTTTAACATTTTGCAGTAAAGATCATACCCCACCGCCTGCATATGGCCGTGCTGGCTTTTTCCCAGAAGGCTGCCAGCGCCGCGGATCTCTAAATCTCGCATGGCGATCTTAAAGCCGCTTCCCAGCTCCGTAAATTCCCGGATCGCCTCAAGCCGCTTCTCCGCCACTTCTTTAAGCACCTTATCCCGCTTATACATAAGAAATGCGTAAGCGGTCCGGTTAGAGCGTCCCACGCGGCCCCTGAGCTGATAAAGCTGTGATAGACCCATCTGGTCGGAATCGTGGATAATTATGGTATTTACGTTAGATATATCTAACCCCGTCTCGATGATGGTAGTGGATACCAGCACGTCGATCTCCCCGTTCACGAAATCAAACATGATCCGTTCCAGCTCCGCTTCCTTCATCTGTCCGTGGGCAAACGCCACATTGGTCTGAATCGGCAGCCTGTCCTCGGGCGCCTCCTCCAGCACACTCATATCCCGGATACCCACCAGACTCATGTGGAGCGTCCGCGGAATGGGCGTCGCCGTCAATGTCAGCACGTCTATATTCTCTTTTAATTTTTTAATTTTTTCCTTATGGGTCACGCCGAAACGCTGTTCCTCATCGATGATCAAAAGCCCCAGATCTTTATATTCCACATCCGCGGACAGCACACGGTGGGTGCCGATGACGATATCCACCATGCCCTTCTTCAAATCCGTGATCGTCTTTTTCTGCTCAGCGGCCGTGCGGAACCGGGAAAGCAGGTCGACCCGCACAGGGAAGTCCTTCATTCTCTGTACAAAGGTGTGATAATGCTGCTGGGCCAGAATGGTGGTGGGCACCAGATAGACCACCTGTTTATTTTCCTGCACTGCCTTAAACGCCGCGCGGATGGCGATCTCCGTCTTTCCGTAACCCACGTCTCCGCAGACAAGACGGTCCATGATTTTCTCACTCTCCATGTCCTCCTTGGCGGCCGCGATGGCAAGAACCTGATCCTCCGTCTCCTCGAAGGGAAACATCTCCTCGAACTCCCTCTGCCAGACCGTATCCGGCCCGTAGCAGTAGCCTTTTCCGTTCTGTCTGGCGGCATAAAGCTCCACCAGATCCCCGGCGATCTCCTCCACCGCCGTGCGCACCTTGGATTTGGTTCTGGACCACTCCTGTGTTCCCAGCTTATTTAACTTAGGTTTCGTGCCGCCGTCCGCCGAGGCATATTTCTGGATCACGTCAAGCCCTGTCGCCAGCACATAGAGGACACCGCCGTCCCGGTAGGAGATCTTCATGTAGTCTTTCACCACATGTTCCACTTCCACCTTCTCGATGCCCTGATAAACCCCCAGACCGTGGCTCTCGTGCACCACATAGTCTCCCACTTTCAGATCATTAAAGTCGTTGATCTTCTGGCCTTCGTATACTTTCTTCTTTCTCTTCTTCTTTTTCTGCGCGCCAAAAATATCGCTCTCCGCAATCACCATGAACTGCAGGAGCGGGTACTCAAACCCCTTGCGGACTCTCCCGTAAGCCGTCATCACTTCCCCGGGCTGCACCTCGCGCATGGGGTCTTCCGTATAAAAAGCGTTTACCTCCTGATCCCGCAAGTCCTCCGCCAGCCGTTTGGCGCGGGTCCGCGACCTGGAAAGCAGTAAAATGCGATAGCCCTTTTTCTTATAATTTTTTAAGTCCTTTACCAGCGATTCAAAGCTGTTGTTATAGGAAGAAAGGCTTCTGGCCTGCACGGCAAACTTTTGCTCCGTCCTGATCAGCGGATTTTTTCCCTCCATAGAGGAAAGGCTCACAACACGGCGGTTTTCCAGTCCTGCCGCCACCGCTGCCGCCGAAAACAGAACGTCCATCTGTCCCGGCAGAATATAGCCCTTCTCCGCCCGGTGTGCCATGCTCTCCCGAAATTCCAGCTCCACCGCATCCACATGCTCCTTGATCCGCAGCGGCTCATCTAAAAAAACGCAGGCCCCCTCCCCCGCAAAACTGTCCGCAAAGGACGATAGCTCCGGGAAAAAATAGCGCACATAGCTGTCCAGATTGATCGCATTATAAGAAATGCCAAGCTCGGTAAGTGCCTCGGTAAGCTCCCGGTTCTGCACTTCAATCCGGTGCGCCTCCTCGGTCTTCATTTGTTTTCTGAGCACTTCCGCCTGTTTCTTAGCCTCTTTTTGTATCTTTTTCAGTCCTGTCGAAAGTTCCTCTTTTGACAGAATAAGTTCCGTCGCCGGATAAATGGACACCGCCTCCAGCTTTTCAATGGAACGCTGGCTCAAAACATCAAAACTGCGGATCGACTCCACCTCATCCCCCCACAGCTCGATTCTGTAGGGATTTTCCTCCGTCAGGTCAAAAATATCGACTATGCCGCCCCGAATACTAAACTGCCCGGGTTCCTCCACCTGATCGCATCTGACGTAGCCAAGCCCTGCCAAGTCACCCGCAAGTTCATGCTCCACCACGCAAGACTGCCTGTCTATGGATATGACATACTGACGCCAGTCCTCCAGAGAGACCTGCGGTGCCATCAGCGCGTCAAAAGTGGTAACTACGGTAAGCGGCACGCCCTCCGCCATTCTGCGGAAAACCTTGATCCGCTCCTTGGTGAGCTGATTGCCGTGAATGTCCGCCTGAAAGAAGATCAGATCCTTCGCCGGATATAGCATCACATTCCTGTCATAGAATTGATAATCTTCATACAGTTCCTTTGCCCGCAGATCATTGAACGTGATAATCAGCTTCCGGCGGAATCCCTCGCCAAGCCCATAAATCATATGCAGTTTTTGGGAGTCCGCACAGCCGCTCAGTGCGGTGGAAGTCCTTCCTCTCGCAAGCAGCTCCCGTATCTCTTCATATTCCCCCAGCTCCGAAAGCGGGGCAAGTAATGCTCTCATGGTAACCTCTTTCTGTCTTTACAACTGATACTGCCTATTCTTCATCCTTTTTCGCCGGGCGTTTCCGCGCATTATACTGATTCATAGCTGCGTCAGGTCCCTCCGCAATCATTTTCTCGATAGCAAGCGCCGCGGTTCTTGCGCCCTCGTTCATCACTTCCCTCTCATCCGAAGAAAAATGACCCAGCACATAGTCCGCCAAATCCATCCTCGGCGGCTTTTCTCCCACGCCCATGCGCACCCGGATAAACTCGTCGTGCCCCAGATGCATGATGATATTTTTCAGGCCATTGTGTCCCCCGTCGCTTCCCCGCTTGCGGATGCGGATCTGACCCATATCGAGGCTCACGTCGTCCGAAATGACGATCAATTCGCTCTTCTCATCCACCTTATAAAAGTCTATGACGCTGCGGATGCTCTCACCACTCAAATTCATATACGTCAGCGGCTTTACCAGAACCGTTTTCTGTCCTGCAACGATTCCCTTTCCGATCACCGCTTTATGCTTCTTTTCACTCAGCACAATATCGTTCTTTTCCGCAATCGCGTCGATCACGTCAAAGCCGATGTTGTGTCTCGTATTCATATATTTTTTCTCCGGGTTTCCCAGACCTGCAATAATGTACATAAATACCTCGATTCAAAAAATTTAGACATCAAAAAAGCAACCGCCGCTCACCAAAGTAGTTGGTTGCTTTTTAGCTTCCCCGTTTATTCATTGATTCTATCAATACTCGTAAGATTGACCCCCAGACTCGTAAGTATCACTTTCAATGCTATATAATCTTCTTTCAAGTCTTCATAGGTCTCAACCGCATTCTCTTTCCTTGCCAGAAGCATCCTCTTTTGTACTTTCTGGAAATCATTTATGGATCTTTCAATAATCTCACCATTGCTGGGCATATCTGTCACCTCCCAATCAGAAATCACGGCCGTTAATTATAGCCAGTATACCATAACAGGAATCCAAAGTCTATTGCAGTTTTTCTCTCTTTTTCCACAGAAAAGGACGCTCTCACGTCCTTTTCCCATCGCATATACGTTTTACTCACTATTCGGTTCTAAAAGCGCCTTTTCATAGCTGTCCAGAATAATTCTCTGGATTCTGTCCCGAGTCTCAGAATTAATCGGGTGCGCGATATCTCGGTACTCGCCGTCCGATGCCTTCTTACTCGGCATAGCTATGAACATACCTTTTTCGCCTTCAATTACTTTAATGTCATGAACCACAAATTCATCGTCAATCGTGATCGAGACGATTGCCTTCATCTTGCTGTCTTGAGTCATTTTACGCACGCGGACATCAGTAATTCTCATGAAGCTCAGCCTCCTTATCATATGATACCGGTCCGGAATCTACCGGTTTTCACAAGCTTTCTACACAAGTCATACTCATCAAGCCACGTAGCTTGTAATAAACATTTAACTAAATTATGCCCCTGTTACAGACAACTTACACCTTCTTAGCAATCACCCCTCATCCCCGTCAACACATATCCTGCCTATCATAACACAAATTATCCGTTTGGTCAAAGTGAATATCTGTCGTTATGTTCCACCACAATCTCTATCCCTTCCTCTCCCTTATGGTAAGAGTTCGCCCGGATGGTTCCTCTGCTCTCTACGATGCAGTTCTCGATGTGTGTATTGTCACCGATATACACATCATTCAAAATGATGGAATTTTTTATGTAGCAATTGCTTCCGATATAAGTTTCTTTAAAGATCACGGAATCTTCCACTGTGCCATTAACAATACATCCGCTGGATATCAAGCTGTTTTTGATCTTAGCGCCCACATTATACTTGGCCGGCGGCAGATCGTCCACCTTGGAATAAACATCCGGATACTGTTTGAAAAAGTAATCCCTGATCTCCGGTTTGAGGAAATCCATGTTCGTCCTGAAATAATCTTCCACGGTAGCAATATTGCTCCAATAGTCCTTCAGCTTATAACCGTAAATCCTCTTCTGGTTCTTGTAACGGATCAGAATATCTTTTACAAAATCATACCGATCCTCTTCCCTGCACTTCTCGATCATTTCGATCAGCATCCTTCTTCTGACCACATAGATACCGCAGGAAATGGTGTTGGACTTAGCCACTACCGGTTTCTCCTCAAATTCCTCGATGCGGCTGTCCTCGTTCATTTTAAGCGTACCATAACGCTCCACATTGGCGCTCGGCGCAAGATCCTTGCAGACCACGGTGATATCTGCTTTCTTCTCTATATGATACTCCAGAATCTTATTATAATCCATCTTATAAACGCAGTCGCCGGAAACAATCACCACATATGGCTCATGGCTGTTCTTTAAGAAAGACAGATTTTGCGCAATCGCATCCGCCGTGCCGCGGTACCAGGCATTGCTCTCCGCCGTCACTGCAGGCGTCTCCACAAACAGGCCACCCTGCTTGCGTCCGAAGTCCCACCATTTGGACGAGCTTAAATGCTCGTTCAGGCTGCCCGCGTTATACTGCGTAAGTACAGCCACTTTATTGATATGGGAATTGGACATATTGCTGAGCGCAAAGTCGATACTTCTGTAGCTTCCCGCTATGGGCATCGCACAGACCGCGCGCTTCTGGGTCAACTGCCTGATCCTGTGATTATTACCACCTGCTAAGATAATTCCGATTGCTCTCACGATTTATCACCTGCCTTAATCAAAGTTTTACCACTGGGAAGATATGCATTCGGATAATCATCATGCGTGGTCACACCGAATACCACCGAATTTTTCCCTACGCTTACCCCTCTCGGGATCACGCTCTTTTCGCCCACCGTCACCAGCTCGTGGTCGTAGATGCCCGGGTCTGTCTCATTGGGAACGGGATCCCCGACGCCCAACTTAACATTGTCCTGAATCTCTACATTCTCTGCGACAACTGCTTTGTAAAGCTCACAGTTTTCACCGATCTGGGTCTGGTTCATAACGATGGAGTCCCGGATCACCGTACCCGCTCCGACGGTAACGCCGCATCCGATCACGGAATTGTAAACCTGTCCACAGATTTCGCAGCCCTCACCGATAATGCTCTTCTCTACCACGCTGTCTGAGGACAGATACTGAGGCGGCAGAATCTCGCTCTTCGTGTAGATCTTCCAGTACTCCTCATAGAGGTTAAACTCGGGCACAATGTCGATCAGCTCCATATTCGCTTCCCAGAAAGAGTGAAGCGTTCCCACATCCTTCCAGTATCCATTAAACTCATAGGCATAAAGAGGTGCGCCTTTCTTATGGCAGTAAGGAATCAGATGTTTACCGAAATCCAGTCCCGGCTGTTCCGAATTGGCGAGTAGCGCCTCTTTTAACGTCTTCCAGTTAAAGATATAAATACCCATGGACGCCAGATTGCTGCGCGGGTTCGCGGGTTTCTCCTCGAAGTCCGTAATCCTGCGGCTCTCATCAGTAATCATAATACCGAAGCGCTTCGCCTCTTCCATCGGAACCGGCATAACCGCAATGGTCACTTCCGCACCATTCTGCTTGTGGAAATCAAGCATAACTTCATAATCCATCTTATAGATATGATCCCCTGAAAGAATCAGCACATAATCAGGATCATAGGTTTCCATGTAGGCGATATTCTGATATATCGCATTCGCCGTTCCGGTATACCATTCGCTGTTCGCACTCTTTTCATAAGGCGGCAGAACCGTAACGCCGCCGATATTCCTGTCGAGATCCCAAGGTATGCCGATACCGATATGTGTGTTCAGCCTGAGAGGCTGATACTGCGTCAGCACACCTACCGTGTCAACGCCTGAATTAATGCAGTTACTGAGCGGGAAATCGATAATCCGATACTTACTTCCAAAGGACACCGCAGGCTTGGCCACCTTTGACGTGAGCACTCCCAATCTGCTTCCCTGACCGCCAGCTAAAAGCATGGCAATCATTTCTTTCTTTACCATCTTTATCACCTCTTATTTCTTAATATTGTATTTTCATGTCTTCATATCTGTCCATATGTATCGCAAAAACATAGCTATATGTAAAGTATACCACAAGCCAACTAAAAACTGAATACAATTTACAAACCGATCCGCATTTACTTCATCGGAATCGGCGGTATCAGTATGAGCGGCCTTGCCGAAATTCTTTTGACAGAAGATTTTACGATATCGGGTTCCGACCGCGCGCCTTCTGAGTTGACCCGTATGCTGGAAGAGCGCGGCGTCAAGGTTTATTACGGACAAAAGGAAGAAAATCTAAGCAGCGACATCGACCTTGTCGTCTATACCGCAGCCATTAAAAGCGATAACCCAGAGCTGCTTGCCGCAAAGAAATTAAACATTCCCACGCTGACCCGGGCGGAACTTTTAGGGCAGATGATGAAAAACTATGAAACGCCTGTTGCCGTGAGCGGCACCCACGGGAAAACGACTACGACTTCCATGATTTCCCAAATTCTTCTGAGCGCCAAAGCCGATCCTACCCTTTCTATCGGCGGCATTTACCGGCCAATCGGCGGCAATATCAGAGTGGGGTCATCCGGGCTCTTTGTGACGGAGGCCTGCGAGTACACAAACAGCTTTTTAAACTTTTTCCCGAAAATCGGCATTATACTTAATATAGAAGAAGACCATCTGGACTTCTTTAAAGACCTTTCGGATATCCGAAATTCTTTCCGTCGTTTTGCTCTCCTTTGTCCCGAGGACGGCGCCCTCATCATCAACGGCGATATTGAACGGTACGAAGAGCTGACAGAAGGTCTTTCCTGTCGCGTGATTACCTGCGGTCTGTCCTCCGGCCTGGACTATACCGCGTCTCGGATCGCTTACGACGAATCCGGCTTTCCTTCTTTTTCCCTGTCAGGCAAAGAAGGCGGGGAGCGGAGATTTTCCTTGCGGGTACACGGAGACCACAATATCCTGAACGCTCTGGCCGCCATCGCTTTGGCAGATCTGCTCGGGCTTTCGGATGAAGTGATCGGCGCAGGGCTTATGGCATTTACAGGAACGGACAGACGTTTCGAATACAAAGGTCAGGTAAACGGCGTCAATATCATCGACGACTACGCCCATCATCCCACCGAGATCCGCGCCACCTTAAACGCCGCCATGCAATATCCCCACAGACGGCTATGGTGCGTGTTCCAGCCCCATACCTACACGAGGACCAAAGCCTTTTTAGAGGAATTTGCCTCCGCCCTCTCTCTGGCTGACGAGATCGTCCTGGCAGATATCTACGCCGCCAGGGAGAAGGATACGCTGGGCATCAGCTCGAAAACCCTGCAGGAAAAAATCCGGTCGCTTGGACACTCCTGCCAATACTTCCCTACCTTTGAGGCAATAGAAAACTATCTTTTGAAAAATTGCACAAAGGATGATTTGTTGATAACTATGGGTGCGGGCGACGTCGTAAAAATCGGTGAAAACCTGTTACAAAAATAATTATTCACAATATCCACAGAAAAGAACCTGAGACAATCCGTTTTTTCTGTGGATATTTTTGTGGAATAGAACATGCGGTTTCATAATGTTTTCCAAGGTTGTCCACACTATCCACAAAAGAATGTCCGGCCCGTCATTCATAAACGTATATCCGTTTGTTACAGATTGCCCATTTCTTTTCCCAAAGGCACATGCTATACTCATAAATGCATGCGGCGAACGACAGATAAGGGGCTGCCGGTTCCCGCGGTATCGAGGTATCAGTCTTCAATATAGGGGTGTAAAATGGGGTTTTTGACAATTTATCAGGACAACTATACAGATTCCACGGTTATTTCAAACCGTTTTATTGACGAGTACATGCAGGATGCCAACGATGCGCAGTTAAAGATCTACCTTTACCTGATTCGCATGATGCGCGCCAGACTCGACACAAGCATAGGCAATATCGCCGATAAATTCAACTACACGGAAAAGGACGTGATACGCGCCCTCAAATACTGGGAAAGAAACCGCCTTTTGGTTCTTGACTACGATAGTCAAAAGAATATTACCGGCATTCATCTTATGGATTCCAATTCTTCCGCCCCAGTACCGGCTACTCCTGCCATGGCCACTTATCCGAGCTTGACGACACCCTTTGTGTCTGCGCATACGGCGGCCCCGGCAGCCACCTATCCGGCAGTAAGTAAAGCAGTTCCCGCACAGCCGCAGATACAGCCGTTTTCTGTGGAAAAGCCGAATTATACGGCGGATCAGCTTCGCGATTTCAAGGCAAATGAAGATACCGCAAGACTTCTTTTTGTGGCGGAGCAGTATCTAAAAAAACCGTTGAGCGCAGCCGATATGCGCACCATACTTTTCATAATGGACAAACTGGGATTCTCCGAGGATCTGACCGATTACCTGATTCAATACTGCGTCGACCGCGGCAAAAGAGATCTGCGTTACATAGAAAAAGTGGCCATAAGCTGGGCCGAGCAGGGCATTACCACCCAGAAGCAGGCCGCTTCTCTGGCCGGGAAATATGATAAAGCCGTTTATGAAATCATGCGCGCCCTCGGAAAAAGCAATATTCCCACGGAGACAGAAGTGGCATATATCAACCGCTGGCGGGAACTATACGCTTTCGAGAACGACGTGATTCTTACGGCCTGCGAGCGCACGGTACTGGCCACGGACAGCCACCGTTTTGAATATGCGGACAGCATTCTGGCAAACTGGCATAAGGCTGGCGTACATCATAAAGGCGATATCAAATCACTGGACGAAAACCATCGTCGGAGCAGGACAAACCGTCCCTCTGTATCCACGAATAAGTTTAACCAGTTTACGCAGAACGAATATGATTTTGAGGCTCTTGAAAAAGAAATTTTGAGCAATTAGAAAGGCGGCGCCCGTGGCATTAACAAATACGCAGTACGACCGGATTTTCCGGCAATACGAGAAGCGGCAGAGACAGAACCGTCTGGAAACGGAGCGCAGACGGGACTACGTATATGAACACTTTCCCAAATACCGGGAGCTCGAGGACGAGACTGCCTCTCTCTGCGTCGCACAGGGAAAAAAACTTCTGTTCGGGGATGAAGCCGCCCTTGATAAGCTGCGGGAAAATCTCGCCCTGTTAAAAAAACAAAAAGAACAGCTTCTATCGGATGCGGGTCTTTCCGCGAATTATCTGGAACCGGTCTTTACCTGCCCCGACTGCAGGGACACCGGCTATATCGACCGCGAAAAATGCCACTGTCTCAAACAGGCTGAAATCTCTCTTCTCTATGAGCAGTCCGGCCTTCAGGAGATGCTTGCAAACAATAATTTTTCTCGCTTGTCGTACGAATATCACGTCGGAGAAGATCTCTCGCGTTTTGAGAAAGCTGTACAAAACTGTAAGAATTTCGTCAAAAATTTTGATTCCGACTACCACAATTTGTTTTTTTATGGTACAGTGGGTACGGGAAAATCATTTCTTTCCGGCTGTGTGGCGAAGGAATTGATGGATCAGGGACATTCTGTGATCTATTTTGGAGCGACAGGTCTTTTTGATTTGTTGTCGAGCACATCCTTTGATACCAAAAGCAGGGAGGAGCGGCAAAATACTTACGCAGATCTCTATCAGTGCGATCTGCTTATCATTGATGATCTTGGAACGGAGCTTACAAACCAATTCACCGCATCCCAGCTCTTCTCGCTCCTAAACGAGCGGAATATTGGAAGAAAGGCCACTGTCATTTCCACAAACCTTTCTCTCAGAGAATTGCAGGATCGATATTCTGACCGCATTTTTTCCCGTATTACAAGTAACTTTGAAGTCTGCAAGCTCACAGGAGCGGACATTCGTATGTACCAGAAGAGACAGCAGAACAGAAAGTGAGGGGTCTTTCTATGAACAGACGCGAGGAGAAAAGAAATCTGGAGACCATACCCGTCGGCTCCCTGGGGATGATTCCCCTGAAAGGCTGCCGGAGTCTTGGCGAAAAGGTGGACTATTATCTGGTAAAATGGCGCACGGAACGCGAGAGCGAGCACAAGGATTCTCTTGCATTCTCCGGCTATCAGCGTGATACCTATATATTGGACGCGGCGGTTCCCCGGTTTGGTTCCGGCGAAGGAAAAGGCGTCATCAAAGAGTCTGTGCGCGGCACGGATCTCTATCTGATGGTGGACGTGGCCAACTACAGCCTCACCTACTCTCTCTGCGGACACGAAAATCATATGTCCCCCGACGACCATTATCAGAATTTAAAAAGAATCATTGCGGCGGTTGGCGGCAAGGCGAGACGCATCACAGTCATTATGCCTTTCCTCTACGAGAGCAGGCAGCACAAGCGTGCCGCGAGGGAGTCTCTGGACTGTGCTCTCGCGCTTCAGGAAATGGTGAGCATGGGCGTGGATAATATCATCACCTTTGACGCCCACGACCCCCGTGTACAGAACGCAATCCCTCTGCACGGTTTCGAGACGGTACAGCCCGCCTACCAGTTTATCAAGGGACTTCTGACCCATGTAAAGAACTTACAGATCGACACGGATCACATGATGGTGATCAGTCCGGACGAGGGCGGCATGAGCAGGGCGATTTATATCGCCAACGTACTCGGACTGGATATGGGTATGTTCTACAAGAGACGGGACTATACCCGTATCGTAAACGGAAGAAATCCGATTATCGCCCATGAATTTCTCGGCAGCAATGTGGAAGGCAAGGATATGATTATCATCGACGACATGATTTCCTCCGGCGAGAGCGTGTTGGAGGTGGCGGCTGCGTTAAAAGAGCGCAAAGCCGGAAAGATTTTCGTCTTCGCTACTTTCGGGCTTTTTACCGCCGGATTGGATCGGTTTGATAAAGCTTTTGAGGAGGGTACCATCTGCCGTGTCCTGACCACGAATCTGATCTACCAGACGCCTGAGCTTCTTGCCCGTGAGTGGTACATCGATTGCGATATGAGCAAGTACATCGCCTATATCATCGACACCCTCAATCACGACGCATCCATCAGCGACCTTTTGAACCCTGTGGAGCGTATCCAGTCGATTGTGACGAGATATCACGCCCAGGAGCAGGACAAGGCAAAGTAACATATTAAAAATACAGCTTGTATTATATCGCCTCTCCTGCTATACTGGGAAAGGTTGAAATTTCCGGAAGCGCCGGAGTTTCAACAAATATACGCGTCAGTTCGAGACCTTCCTGACGTAAAACAAAACTAAAGGAGACAACTACATGAAAACACAACACACACAGGCGGTTTCTGTGAAAACCGCACACACTCATGCGCTCTTCATGGCGCAGGCGGCTATGATCGCCGCACTCTACATCGTATTGACCTTTATCGCAAACGCCTTCGGGCTGGCCAATTACGCTGTCCAAGTACGCTTCTCGGAAGCGCTCACCGTTTTACCCTATTTTACGCCCGCTGCCATTCCGGGACTGTTTATCGGCTGCCTTTTAAGCAACATTCTGACAGGCTGTGCTCTGCCCGATATTGTTTTCGGCTCTCTGGCTACGCTGCTCGGCGCGCTCGGCACCTATGCCCTGCGGAAATGGAAATGGTGCGCACCGGTATGCCCGATTCTCGCCAATACCATTATCGTGCCTCTTATATTGGTCTACGGCTATGGCCTGCTGATCGAAGGAATGACTCTGATACAGTGTCTTGGCTTCTACGCCCTGACCGTGGGCGCGGGGGAAATTATCTCCTGCGGGATTCTTGGGATGATACTGTTTACGGCACTGGAGAAATATGCAGGCCGTATCTTTGTAGAAACCCGATAGTCAAAAATACTACGCCCCCTGCAGCAGCTTTTTGCAGGGGGCGCCTTTTTCTCTCACAGCATATTCTCAAAATAATCCTTCACCTGAAGCAAATCCGCAAACACCGCCACACTTAAACCTCGCATCTCCTCCGTCGCAGGCGTCATATCCGGCACCATAATGGGCCGCATTCCGGCGCTGTGCGCGGCGCGAATGCCGTTATAGGAATCCTCAATGGCATATGTATTTTCCGGCAGAACGCCCATGCGCTCGCATGTCATCAGATAAATGTCCGGGGCCGGTTTGCTGTTCTTTAGCAGGTCGCCGCCCACCACCACCTGAAAATAATCGTAAAGTCCTGCCGCCTGCAACTCCTGCGTGACAGCGGCAAGTCTGGTGGAGGAGGCAAGCCCCAGCATAACCCTGTTTTTCGACAGATATTCCAACAGTTCCTCCGCGCCCTTCTTCACCGGGATTCCCGCTTTTTCCGTGATCTCATGAAACAGCACAGAGCTTTCCTCACTGAACTTTTCGAAGGGAAAGTCCTCCCCGTAATGCTCGTAGACAATCTCCTGTGTGCGCACCTTATTCGTGCCGATACAGCGCATGAACACCTCCCTGATATCCGGGATTCCATGCTTTTCGCCTACACGCTCCCAGCAGTCTAAAACCAGTCTTTCCGTGTCAAAAATAGTGCCGTCCATGTCAAAAATCACCGAGAAGTTCGTTTGCAGCATATGCGCCTCCTTTTTCTTTATTCTTTTCTGATATAGGCGATGAACTGATTGCCATTCTCTTTCAGCCACTCTGTCGAATCATTCATGCCCCTCTTTTCCAACGTCCCTGCCACCGGGTCCATCACTACAATGTTCAGCTCGTTAAAGCCTGTGATCAGCACCGCGTTTCCGTCCTCTAGCATGGCCAGCACGGGAATATCTTTATTTACATAGTACAAAACCGCGTCCAAACTGCATCCGGACAAATCCAGTATGGTACAGTTCGTCAGATCGCTCTCCAGAATATCCATCACGCTGTCCCCCTGATTCAGGCGTCTTTGCGTATTTCTGGAAATCCCCTCGAATTTTAGTATCGTGTCGAGACAGACCGCAAGCGAGCTCTCGCTCTCCGTCACCTCTTCCTCGGTAATCGCCATAATCTGATTGCGCGTGCTTCTCGTCTCCCTGCGCCACACATAATCTCCGTCGTCGTCCACAACCACGCCAGCCACCCGGTATGCCAGTTCTACCGCCCTGCCGGGATTGACAAAGAGATTTTCTATGCCGTTTTTACCATACACATAGAAGTAGCTTTCTGAAGGGCCGTCTCCCAGTTCTCCCACAGAACGGTTTCCCTCAAACAGAATTTCTTTCGGCGTCAAAACCTTTAACCCCTTCGCGTCTATCTCGTCTTTCACCGTAATCTGGCAGATGGTTTCATAAGTTTCGGTAACCACGAAGCCCAGCACATTATTGCCGCTTCTGACTTCCTCTGTATTCATAATCTGATCGGCCTGTGTCGGCACATAGCTTTCGCTCTCCGCATCGTACACAACTCTGGAAAGTGTGAGCTGATTCTCCTCAATCTCGCTCTCCACCACATAGACGTTTTCTTTCTGGTACGTCTTTAGTACGCTTCCGTCATCACTCTGGATTTTCAGACAATACATGGGAAAAGTCGTAATCCCCGTACTGTTCTCCCGGATGTCCTTCTTTTTGGCAAGACCGTAAATCAAATCTTCCCCCATAAATCCCACAACCGAAATATGCTCGCCTGCCCCTGCCCCAATCCTTGTCTGCATCTGTGTATTCAGATTCATCAGAATAAGGTCAGTGGCCGCGTAGAGATCATCGCCCTCCTGCCAGACGAGCATCTTATTGGATTCCGACACGTGGTAGCCGCCCTCTTTCAATCCAGTCACCACCGTCTGGAGGGAAAGGGTGCGCACATCCACCGCATATATGCTGCCGTCCAGCATAAAATAATAACTGCCCGTCCTACTTAAGTAGGAAAGTTTCTCTATATCCGTCTTTAAAAGCTCATAAGACTTATCGTATGGGATATAGGCCATCTCCTCCACGGTGTTCGCCACACTGTTATAAGCATAAAGCGCAACGCCCACACAGCCCTCATGGCGCCCTCTGTTCATATAGCCGTAGACCAGAAACAAAATATTCCCCGTCTCATCCACCGTCAGTACACGGATATCATGTCTGTCATACGCACTTCGCAGATCACTCAGTTCCTCCGTATTGCCGTAAAAGCTGAAAAGTCTGGCCAGTTTATTGTCTGTCACATTGTAGCTGTACAGCTTGTCCGCCACGGTAAAGGCAAATACATTACCGCCGTCGCTCTCCTTAAGCTCCACATTCTCCCCTGTAATGCCAAGCACGATCTTATCATTTACATAGACCTCGGCTTCCTCGTCAAAAATCTGCTCCATGGTTCTCTCAAAGTCAAGAAGGTACATGCGGTCAGGCGTATACCGGATTCTGTAAAATTCGTTTACCCGGTAATAATCTGTCTTTCTTCCATTCTTTATATTCACCAGATATTCCAGTTGAAAGGAGCCTGTCTGCTCCGCAAGCTCTCTGATGGTAATACACGGGTCCGTCACTCTCTTTACCGGCAGTTCGCCCCATGTCACCTGATGAAAGCTGGAATGAATCGTCACTTTATGGAAAGTGGTATTATCCCCTTCCGCATTGGATTCCAGATACTTCGTCAGCTCCGCCGCCGCTTCCTTGTCGAATGTGCGCTCATGAAAATCCGTGATATAATCCAGCTTCTCGCGGACATGGAGCGAATCGCTTAAAACAATTCTCGAGTAGTATCTGACCGGCTCGCCGCCAGCCGGCGTAACGAGAAAAACCAGCATATATTCGGTATCATTCTCAATCAGATCCTTTAACGTGACAGAAAAGGAAATTTCGTCTTCGTTGATCTCATATTCTTCCACGGGGGTGCTCTCTACAAGCCGTTCACCGTCAAGGCTCCTCACCTCGAAGCCGATTGCATCAATCACCTGCCCGTAAGTATCCATCTTTACATCTATCTTTCTATCCTCACCGATGGGCTGAAGGTTGTCCCTCAAATAGGCGCTCTCCATACTCTGGGCATAGCCATGCAGACTCCCTACCCTGTAAGCGCCCACATACATGGACAGCACAGGGTAAGTCGCCTCACCCATCTCGGTCGTCATATCCGTATTTCCCTGATTCATTACCCTGCTTAAGATCATCAGCGCAAACGCAAAGATACACCCCAGCAGCAGCCCCTTTATGATTGCTCTCTTCATGTATTCATAATTCCCCTGTCAAAACTTCAAAACCCCGTTTTGATTCATATGACGCTTTTTATAGATCTCGCCGCACAGCAATACCTGCACAAATTCCGAGATACGGTTCCAGTCCTGTTGTCCCGGTTCCGCGCTCTCATCCTGCTGCAGTTTTTCCACAACGACCCGTGTCAGCCGGTAAATCTGCCACTTATCGGGATATTCGTCGTAAATCATGCTGCCTTCATAGTCTAACCGATCCAGAATCTCCGCAATCACCTTCTGGTATTTCTTCGCCTCCGCGGGATACATCTCCTGCAGATATTCCAAGTCCCGTGTCACCGTATCCTGCTCCTGGTAGAAGAGCGGCATTGGATAAGCCATGTAAAACGGTAAAATTCTCGATTGTCTCATATACTCACCATGTTTATCAGTCGCTTTATTTTATCATATGGCATGGTGGCCGGAACGTGAAAATTTTTATACTGCCGCATTACGCTGACGCAAATTTCCTATTTTTTTATCTTGAAATTTCCCACAAGTTGTTGGAGCATCGCCGCCTGACTGGATAATTCCTGACTGGTAGCCGCGCTTTCCTGTGCCGTCGCGGAATTATTCTGCACCACACCGGATATCTGTTCAATCCCTGCGGCAATCTGCTCGATTGCATCCGTCTGGTCCTCCACGGCG
>CARUOB010000026.1 GCA_949076555.1 uncultured Lachnospiraceae bacterium
GAGATGGTTCGTAGAATGATCAAGAAGCAGGAAGAGCAGATGAAGTAAAAGAAACAAAAGCGAAGGTGCCCCGTTTGTGAAACACAGGCGGGGCGCCTTCACGTTATGGGAAAGCTCTGCTTATTCGCGCAAAAACAACTAGCATTTTGGAAATCCCTGTGCTATAATGTTTGGGTGACTGCAGCTGGAAGCCCGTACGGGCATTATAATAGATGGAAATCAACTGTCAGAAGATATTGAAGGAGGAACCCATAACATGAGTTTACAGGTGGAAAAATTAGAGAAGAACATGGCGAAGCTGACGATCGAGACCGGCGTGGAGGAGTTTGAGAAGGCCATCGAGAAGGCTTATCAGAAACAGAAGAACAAAATCAGCATACCGGGCTTTCGCAAGGGCAAGGTGCCCCGTCAGATGGTAGAGAAGATGTACGGCAAAGAGGTCTTTTTCGAGGATGCTGCGAATATTATGATTCCCGATGCGTATGATAAGGCGTTGGAGGAGTGTGAGGAGGAAATCGTTTCTTCCCCGCAGATCGAAGTGACCCAGATCGAGGCAGGAAAGCCTTTTATCTTCACGGCTACGGTTGCGCTTAAGCCAGAAGTTAAGCTTGGCAAGTACAAAGGCGTAAAAGTGGAAAAGACAGATACGACGGTGACCGATGAGGAAGTGGATGCGGCTCTTGAAAAAGAACGGCAGAATAACGCCAGAAATATCACGGTGGAGGACCGCCCTGTGAAGGATGGCGATATGACTACGCTGGATTTCGAAGGTTTTGTGGACGGCGTGGCTTTTGAGGGCGGAAAGGGAGAAAATTATCCCTTGACGATCGGTTCCGGCGCTTTCATTCCGGGATTCGAGGAGCAGCTTGTTGGTGCGAAGATCGGTGAGGAGACGGATGTGAAGGTTACCTTCCCGGAGGATTATCAGGCGGAGCACCTGCAGGGTAAGGAAGCGGTCTTTAAGTGTACCGTGAAGGAGATTAAGGAGAGGGAACTTCCCGAATTGAACGATGAATTTGCAAGCGATGTTTCCGAGTTTGAAACGCTTGCGGAGTACAGAGAAGATATCAAGAAAAATCTGGAAGAGCAGAAGACCAAAGACGCGAAGAGAGAGAAGGAAGACGCGTCTGTGAAGGCGGCGGTGGACGCTGCCGAGATGGAGATTCCGGACGCTATGATTGAGACGCAGCAGAGGCAGATGGTGGATGAATTTGCGCAGCGTATCACCATGCAGGGGATGTCCATGGAGCAGTATATGCAGATGACCGGCACCAATTACCAACAGATGGTAGAACGCGTGAAACCGCAGGCGGAGGAGAGAATCCGTTCCAGACTTGTGCTTGAGGCGGTGGCGAAGGCTGAGAAACTGGAGCCTACGGAGGAAGAGTACGAGGACGAGCTAAAGACGATGGCTGAAGTCTATCAGATGGAAGTGGATAAGGTCAGGGATCTTATGGGAGAGCGTGAGAAGAAGGGCATCATGCAGGATTTGGCTGTCAGGAAGGCGGCTGAGTTCATTGCGGAGCATGCCAAGGAGAGCAAGGCAAAATAAACGGAACCGTTCCATTTTAATGGCAAAATTGTTACTGAGAAACGGATTGTTTAACGGAGGTGTAATACATGGCTTTGATACCTTATGTTATTGAACAGACGTCTAAAGGTGAGCGTTCTTACGATATTTATTCCAGACTTTTGAAGGAGAGAATTATCTTTCTGGGAGAGGAAGTAAACGACGCGAGCGCGAGTGTGATCGTGGCACAGCTCTTGTTTTTGGAGTCTGAGGACCCGGAGAAGGATATCAATCTTTACATTAACAGCCCCGGCGGTGTAATTACCGCAGGTATGGCGATTTACGATACGATGCAGTTTATCAAATGTGATGTATCGACCGTGTGCATCGGTATGGCGGCGAGCATGGGCGCATTTCTTCTTGCAGGCGGCACGAAGGGAAAGAGAATGGCTCTTCCGAACGCGGAGATCATGATACACCAGCCGGCTGGCGGCGCGCAGGGGCAGGCCACCGAGATCGAGATCACGGCGAAACATATCCTTGCGACGAAAGAAAAGATGGCCAGAATCATGGCGGAGAATACGGGTCAGGATTTCGAGGTAATTATGGCTGACACGGAGAGAGATAATTGGAAGAGCGCAGAGGAAGCGCTTGCCTATGGACTGATTGACCGCATTATCACCAGTCATGCCAGCACAGAGGGGCAGTCATAGAATTTTTAGCGATGCGTGGAATGACTAGATTGAAAAGGGGTGCCGATGCACTCATTTTTCAATCGGCAATTTGTGAAGGAGCATCACAAATATGTCTTGACGGCAGACACAAATATAAGATTTGTGCCGCTGTTGTCGCATAAATGCTCCGGAATGAGGACTAAAATGGCAGGAAAGATTTCTGAGGAAAAAGTAAGATGTTCTTTTTGCAATAAGACGCAGGATCAGGTCAAGAAAATGATTGCCGGCCCCAGCGGCGTCTATATCTGTGATGAGTGCGTGGATATCTGCGCAGACATTATAGAAGAGGAATATGAGGATGAGCCGGAAACCGAGGAGATGGAAATCAACCTCCTAAAGCCGGTGGAGATCAAGAGCTTTCTCGATGACTATGTGATCGGTCAGGAAGAAGCCAAAAAGGTGATGGCGGTTTCCGTCTATAACCATTATAAAAGGGTGATGGCGCCCAAGGACGACGACGATGAGGTAGAACTGCAGAAAAGCAATATCATGATGGTCGGCCCCACCGGTTCCGGTAAGACGTATCTGGCGCAAACGCTGGCGAAAATCATTAACGTGCCTTTTGCGATTGCGGATGCGACCACACTGACAGAAGCCGGTTATGTGGGCGAGGATGTGGAGAACATTCTGCTTAAGCTGATCCAGGCGGCGGACTACGACATCGACCGGGCGCAGTACGGCATTATCTATATTGACGAGATTGACAAGATTACGAAAAAAGGGGAAAATGTGTCCATTACCAGAGATGTGTCAGGTGAGGGCGTTCAGCAGGCGCTTTTAAAGATCATCGAGGGAACGGTGGCAAGTGTGCCGCCGCAGGGAGGCAGAAAACATCCCCATCAGGAGCTTTTGCAAATCGACACGTCAAACATTCTCTTTATCTGCGGGGGTGCCTTTGACGGGCTGGATAAGATTGTGGAGGAGCGGCTGGACCGTCACTCCATCGGCTTTAACGCGCAGGTGGCGGAGAAGAGCGGCAAGGAGATCGGCGCGATTTTGAAAGAAGTAACGCCGCAGGATTTAATGAAGTTCGGGCTGATTCCCGAGTTTATCGGCCGTGTGCCGGTGACGGTGGCTCTGGACGGGCTGGATCAGGAAGCGCTGGTGCGCATCTTGAAAGAGCCGAAGAACGCGCTGATCAAGCAGTACAAGAAGCTCTTCGCGTTCGACGAGGTGAAGCTTTCCGTGGAGGACGACGCGGTGGTTGAAATCGCGAAGCTCGCCCATGAAAGAAAGACAGGCGCGAGAGGACTTAGGTCTATCGTGGAGAAAGTGATGATGGACGTGATGTATGAGATCCCTTCGGACGACAGCATTGCGGAATGCATCCTGACGAAAAAGGCGGTGGACGGCGAGGAGAAACCGCTTGTCAGATACCGCGACAGATTATTGCAGGCAAAATAACAGATGGAACAAGCGCGATCGCAGAGATTGCGTGAAACAGATAAGCGTCGCCAGAACCTTGGCGGCGTTTCTGACTCAAGAAAAAAGCGACAGTGTGTAACCAGAGATCGAGCGCGGCGGCGCTTGATTTTTGACAATCAGAGGGTGATTTTATGGATAACTGGAATCAACTGGAGAACGGCAAGGATGGTGCGGAGGCGGTGGCCTTTCTGCGGGAGGATACCCTTCCTGCGGTAACGCTCAGGGGTCTCACGATTCTGCCGGGCATGGTGATTCATTTTGATCTCAGCAGAGAGCAGTCCATGGCTTCCGTGGAGCAGGCTATGCTGGGAGACCAACGGCTGCTTGTGGTCAGCCAGAAGGACCCCGCCAAGGAAAATCCCGGGATGGAAGACATCTACGATGTGGGAACCGTTACATGGATCAGACAGGTCAGTAAACTTCCCGAACATATTTTGCGCGTATTGGTGGAAGGGGTTTCCAGAGCGCGCATTCACGAACTTTCCGAGACGAAAAACGGAATAGTGACGAAGGTGTCGTATGAGAGGGACGACAGAGCGGACATTGACGAGATATCGGCCGAGGCAATGACCAGGACAGTCAAAGAAGCGTTGGAGGCATATAGCGCCTGTTTTCCCAAGGTGGGGAAGGCTGTGCAGGACCAGATAGAAGAGGGGATGGAGCTTGGAAAACTTCTGGACAGCATCACCATAAATATGCCGCTTGCAGTGGCGGATAAGCAGAGGATTCTGAGTGCGGTATCGGTGCGGGAGCGGTTTTCGATCCTGACGGAAATACTCACTAAAGAGGTGAAGGTCATCCGTATTAAGAATGATTTGGCGAAGAATATCAGGCAGCGGATTGACAAGAACCAGCGTGACTATATTCTGCGGGAGCAGCTGCAATATATCAAGGAAGAGCTGGGAGAAAATAACACAGACTCCGATGTGGAGCAGTTCCTCGCACAGGTGGAGAAGCTGAAGGCGAAGCCGGAGGTCAAGGAAAAAATCCGCAAGGAGATCAAGCGCTATAAAAATGTGGCGGGCAGCAGCTCGGAGAGCGCGGTGGAACGCGCCTATATAGAAACCCTTCTGGAACTTCCGTGGGATAAAGCGTCCAAGGACAGCAAGGATCTGGAAGGAGCGGAAAGACTTTTAAACGCGCAGCATTACGGTCTGGAAAAGGTGAAGGAGCGGATGCTGGAATTTCTCGCCGTCAGGATGCTGACAGGCAGGGCGGGGAGCCAGATTATTTGTCTGGTGGGCCCGCCCGGCACGGGCAAGACTTCCGTGGCGAAGAGTGTGGCGGAGGCGCTTAAGAAGAAGTATGTGCGGATCTGTCTGGGCGGCGTGCGTGATGAGGCGGAGATCAGGGGCCATCGCAAGACTTATGTGGGGGCTATGCCGGGGCGCGTAGTGGCGGCGATTAGGCAGGCGGGCGTCAAAAATCCGCTGATGCTTTTTGATGAGATCGATAAGCTGGGCAGCGATTACAAGGGTGATCCGGCGTCCGCGCTTCTGGAGGTGCTGGACGCAGAGCAGAACCACGCGTTCAGGGATCACTATGTGGAGATCCCCATCGATCTGTCGGAGGTACTCTTTATCGCGACCGCAAACAGCAGAGACGGGATTCCCCGGCCTCTTCTTGACCGGATGGAAATCATAGAGGTGAACAGTTACACCGCCAATGAAAAGTTCCATATCGCCAGAGAGCATCTGGTAAAGAAAGCGTTTCAGAAGAACGGGATCAGGAAGGGCGAAATTGCCTTTTCCGACGAAGCGATCCGCGATATCGTGCGGTTCTATACGAGAGAGGCCGGAGTCAGAGGGCTGGAACGCCAGATCGGCGCCGTCTGCCGGAAGGAGGCAAGAGCGATCGTTGACCGCCGGAAACAAAAATTGACCGAAGAGGTTAATATATCGCCCGACAAGCTGGAACATTATCTGGGAAAACCGAAGTACAGGCAGGATAAGATCAACGAAAAGCCGGAGGTCGGCATCGCCAGAGGACTGGCATGGACCAGTGTGGGCGGGGATACCCTGCAGATAGAGGTCAACGTCATGCCGGGAGAGGGGAAGATTGACTTGACTGGTCAGATGGGAGACGTCATGAAGGAATCCGCGCGGACGGCTCTGAGCTATGTCCGTTCTGTCAGCGGGAAATATAAAGTTGCGGAGAACTTCTACAAAAAGAAAGATTTTCATATCCATATACCGGAGGGCGCCGTGCCGAAGGACGGTCCTTCCGCGGGAATTACGATGGCGACAGCGCTTTTGTCGGCAGTAGTACATGCGCCTGTGCGGGCGGATCTGGCAATGACCGGAGAAGTCACTTTGCGGGGCAGGGTGCTTCCCATCGGCGGATTGAAGGAAAAGATACTGGCGGCAAAGATGGCGGAGGTAAAAACCGTCCTTGTACCGAAGGAAAATGAGAAGGATATCGAGGAGATTCCGGAGGAGATCAAGGAAGGGCTGGAGATTGTCTTTGTGGAGACGATGGAGGAAGTGGCCGATCGTGCATTGATGACGTAGTAGCAGGAAGCTGCCGGATGAGGGAAATGCCAATTGACGCCGGAGCGGAATATGGGACTGCGCCCGGCCGGAGGAGAAAAGGAAAAATGGTTATAAAAAATGTAAATTTGGAAACGGTGTGCGGCGTAACCAGCAAACTTCCCGAAAATGCGCTGCCGGAGTTTGCATTTGCGGGAAAGAGCAATGTGGGGAAGTCTTCCCTGATTAACGGTCTGATGAACCGCAAGTCGCTGGCACGCACCAGTTCCTCACCGGGCAAGACGCAGACCATCAATTACTATAATATCAACAACCGGATGTACTTTGTGGATTTGCCCGGTTACGGTTATGCTACCGCCAATGAGAAGGTAAAAGCGCAGTGGGGGAAGCTGATCGAGGATTATCTGCATCAGTCAAAACAGATCCGCGCGGTCTTTCTTCTGATAGATATCAGACATGCGCCCTCGGAGAATGACCGGATTATGTACGACTGGATTCTGGATCGGGGGTATCGGCCGATTATCATTGCCACAAAACTGGATAAGATTAAGAGAAGTCAGGTGGCAAAGCAGTTAAAACTCATTTGTGACACGCTTGACGTAGTGGATGACACAGTTGTCATACCGTATTCTTCTCTGAGCAAACAGGGGCGGGAAGAAATATACGAACTGTTAGACGGCATGGTTGAGGATACAGAGGAAAACCTATGAGAAGAGCCTTAAAGATTTATCTGAAAGTAACGCTGAATCTGTTTACCGCACTTATGGCAGTGCTTTTATGCATTTTTCTTCTCCCCAGACTGATCTGGTTTTTTATGCCCTTTATTCTGGGGTGGCTCATTTCGCTGATTGCGTCCCCCGTGGTGCGTTTTTTCGAAGAGAAGCTGAAAGTGAAGCGAAAGGCCATGACAGCGTTGGTGATTGTGGCCGTTCTGGCAGTGGTGGTGCTTCTTGTCTATCTGCTGATCGCCAAACTGGTGAGGGAGGGCGTTAACTTTATCAATGAGCTGCCGGATATCTGGAATACTATTCTGGCGGAATTTAACAAGGTGGGGGCAAATCTGCAGGGTGTTTATGACAGGATGCCGGCGGATACGCAGGCGACAATCGATCATATAATTTTGGAAATGGGGAATTATATGAGCAGTATGATGGGGCAATTCGAGCTGCCCTCCTTTAAGGCGGTGGGAAATGCGGCGAAGCAGATCCCGGATATTTTCCTCGCCGTGGTGATGTGCCTGCTCTCAGCCTACTTTTTTGTGGCCGATAAAGGATATATGGCGGCAGCGGTGGAGAAATTTGTACCGGTCTCGGTGCGGTATCATTTTGACCTGATTCGCAGAAGTTTCCGCAATGCGGTCGGCGGGTATTTCAGGGCACAGTTTAAGATTGAGTGCTGGATTTATATTCTTCTGGTGATCGGTCTGATGATCCTTGGCGTGGATTACGCCTTTTTGGTTGCTTTCGGCATTGCTGTCCTGGATTTTCTTCCCGTATTCGGCACGGGTACGGTGATGGTTCCGTGGGCGGTCATTGAGCTTTTGTCGGAAAATTACCGGATGATGTTTGGCTTGATCGCCATCTGGCTGGTGGGGCAGCTTGTGCGGCAGTTGATCCAGCCGAAGATTGTGGGAGATTCGATTGGGATGGACGCCATACCGACCCTGTTTTTACTTTACATCGGTTACCGGGTGGCGGGTGTGCTTGGAATGATTTTGGCAGTGCCGATCGGTATTATTGTCGTCAATCTTTATGAGGAGGGAGCTTTTGACACGACCAGACAAAGTCTGCGCATTCTGATGGCAGGCTTTAACCATTTCCGAAAGATCCGGCCGGATGACATGGCTGTGGTGGAAGAGTACGAGAGGGAAACGAAAGACACGTACAGACAGAAGAAGGCGGCCAGCGAGCAGATGCATGAGACATCGCGGATCAAACTGGAGGAGCCGCTCATTATCAAAAAGTTTAAAGATAAGAAAAATAATAAGTAGACAGCGGGGAGAAAGCACTTGCAAAAAAGAAACTGGTGGAAACTCTTTTTTGCTATCTACATTTTGGTTGTCATAAAGGTTATTATCTTCAAATATCCCTATGAGGAGCTTATGCGGATTGCGGCCACATGGCGCAGGGACGTCATATTTGAGGGATTGGGCACGGCGAACTTTACGCCCTTTAAAACAATAAAAATGTATATAGATTACTCGTATAAATTGAACAGCGTGGAGAATCTGGCGGGCAATGTGCTGGTGTTTGTGCCGCTTGGTTTTCTCTTTCCTTTTGTGGCGAAGGAGGGAGAGCGGTTTTTCGTGATGCTCTTAAACGCCTTTGTATTTGTTCTGGGGATTGAGGTGTTTCAGCTTTTCAGCGCCTTCGGCGCATTTGATGTGGATGATATTTTACTAAATTGTGTCGGCGCGTCGCTCGGCTTTGGCATGTACCGTCTGATACAGTTATGGAGGAAAAGAAAGGGGCTTTGTGATGGAAGGGTTACTGAAAAAGATTAAGACGAATGTGGTGGTTTCTTCCGCCTTGTGTGTCATTCTCGGGCTGGTGCTTGTGTTTCGGCCAGGGCTGTCCATGCGGATTGTGTGCACGGCTGTCGGCGTAGTGCTGATCTTATCCGGCGCTATGCGGATGATTGATTATTTTACCGCAAGGGACGGCAGTCTGTTCTCACAGGCAAATTTGATTTTCGGCATCGTGCTGGCGGTAGTGGGTGTCTGGATTGTGTTGAAGCCCGATAAGGTGATGGCGATCATTCCCATTATTGTAGGGATCGTCATTGCGATACATGGTTTACATAATTTACAGCAAGCGGTGGAACTCTGGCGGGATAAGTACGACAGATGGTGGGTGGCTCTTATTTTGGGCGTGCTCACGGTGGGATTCGGCGTGCTGCTGGTATGCAGACCCTTTGCCGCCATAGATACGGTGGTCATGATGATCGGGCTGTTCCTGATTTATGACGGCCTTTCCAATGTGTGGATCGTTTCGAGGATCTATAAGAACGCGAAGATACTAAAGCAGGAAATGACGGCGGTGGATGTGGAAATTGTGGACCGTGAGAGATGAAGGCTGCGGCGGGCTGCGATACAGAGCCGGTTTAGGAATGAGTTGTCTGTCATTTGGCAACAGTTCAGTTCAGACGTGGCAGTGAAGCCGAAGGCTGAACTGTTACGTCATTTGATAGGAATTTTGCAATTTGGGCTTGTATATTTTAGCGGGAAGTTTTATGATAAGTTTGTAAGAAACGGGAGCGATTCCGGATGTGAAACAGCGATGAATGTTATCAGTAAAGAGGAAATCGGATATGACAATTGGAGCAGTCAGTTTTCAACCTTACGTTTATAATGTAAATGCGATCAGTCCCGCCAGTATGAATAGGCTGACCAGAATTTCGGACAATGTTCTGGATAAAAAGACGGATTACAGCGGGCTTGTAGGAAATGAAAATCCGCTGAAAAAGGGACAAACCCTGAACTTTCAGGATATGCTGGAGATGCAGATGCAGCGGGGCAGAAGCAACGCGGCGAGAGTGATGAAGCCGACGGATGAAGCGCAGGAGGAGACGGGCGCTTTGCAGGGGACTGAGCAGGAGGAGAGCGCTCTGGAGAAGTTTGACAGAAAGCAGACGACAAAAGACGTACAGCATGAGAGCGAGGCGTTTTCGGCGAATGTGCTGACGGATGCACAGATGGCGGCATTCGACGGAAACGGTGCGGGAAGCGGTATCAGCAGTTTCCGCATGCAGCAGGCGATCAGCGCATATGAAATGTTTGCGACAGCGTAGGGAGATTGTGCGGATAGAGAGTTTGCCGTGCCCTATAAAAAGAGAAGAAAGTTCCCTGCCTGTTTGGATTATGGGAATTTGGAGCATATGGAAAGCAGAAGCCCCCACTGTTTTGACAGAAGGGGGCTTGTTCATATACGAAGGCACGCGCAAGGTAAGGCTACGACAGCGCCATCTTTTTTACGGTGGCCAGACCGTGGCTCACAGCGGGAACGAGAAGAACCGCGCAGGTGATCGCGCCTTCCGCAAAGATGTAAATGCCATTGTACACAAGGGAATATGGCAGCACGGGCCAGCCTTCCCAAGCGTATTCCGCAAAAAATATCCAGCCGGACAGCACGGTGAATACATAACGGCCGAAGATGCCGGCCAGATAGCCCTTGAGCAGTCCTTTCTTAGCGCCTGCAAACAGACCCGAGAGTCCCAGCGCGCCGAAAGCCAGAACGTAGTCCAGCACAAGCTGCATGGGAAACAGCACATAGGGGTTGATCAAAAGCTGCAGTACGCCGTAGGCAAGGCTGGTCATCAGTCCGGCGCCCAGTCCGAAAAGGTAGCCCGGCAGGCAGATCACGAACATGGACAGCAGTGTGGCGGAGCCGCCCCAGGGAAAATCGATGATTTTGATTTCCGAGAGTATGGTGCCCAGCGCGATCGACATGGCGCAGAAAACGAGCTGTTTGGCTGTCAGCTTTCCGCCCTTTTTGGCGGTTTCTCCGGTTTCCTGACTCTGTCCGGCCGCGTACCGCCTTGCGAAAATGACGGCGCAGACAAGCAGAAGTGCCAGAAGCGCCATTAACAGCACATTGCCGAGCGTGGTGGGGATGTAAGTGGTTTTGCCCCAGTCATTGACAACAACATGATAAAACATAAAAAAATCCTCCTTTGTCTTAGAATAAGCAAGGAGGGGAACAGTAAATACGGCAGGACACAGAGCTGCTGTGCCGGGCAGTAGTTACATGTGCTTCCCTACGGCGGTGCTAACCGCATCAGGTAATGAGGGTTAGAGCCCTGTACGCAGTGTGCAGGCTCAATCTCAGCAAAAGCTCCCCTAGCAAGTTATTCAATTATGCGGTCCAAGCCGCGGCGGATATATCCGCTTTTTTAACTATAGGGTCTTGCGGAAAAATTGTCAAGGGATTTTCGGGAGAGTAACATGGAAAAATTTCAAAAAACATGGGAGGTATTATTTCCATACTTGTTATATTATCTAGCCTACAACGCGGCTTATCTGATCCTTGCCTTTGCGTATCAGGCGACGGTGGAGCGTTTCGGCGGGGCGTACGGCCAGTTTATGACGGCACATGCGGCCACCGTTGTGGGTGTGATGGGGGGACTGTGTATGCTGGCTGGTATCTTGCCTCTTTTGCCGATGCTAAAGAAAGAGCTGGAATCGCGCATAACGGCGAAAAGGATGACTGATCCGGTCAATGTCGTAGAGCAAAACGGGATAAACGTGATTGTGCTGACGGTGGTTCTTGCGGTCACTGCTTCCATGGGATGGAATGCCTTACTTACGCTGATCGGATTCACGGACAGTTCCCAGACCTATCAGGAGGTGGCGGACAGGCAGTATGGGGTGGCTTTTGCGGTGGGGCTGGTTCTCTATGGGCTGATATCCCCGCTGGCGGAGGAAATAGTTTTCCGCGGCGTGATATACAACCGTCTGCGGCGTCTGTACAATCCGACGATCGGGATAGTCGTTTCAGGTGTCCTCTTCGGCGTCTTTCACGGCAATCCGGTGCAAGGCGTGTACGGCGCGTGTCTGGGGGTGATGATGGCATATTTGTACGAGAGAAGCGGGAGTTTCCGGATTCCCTTTCTTTTTCATGCGGTGGCGAATCTGGCGGTGTATATCACGGCCCGGTTTGCAGGCATACAGGAGCTTCTGTTTACTCCGGCGGGCTGTGCGGCTTTGCTGGCGGTTTCGGCTTGGTGCTTATGGCTCGTGTACCGTGGCGGCAGAGCAGGGCATAGGTGACGGGGAAGCGGCTGTCTGGAGTGTACCTGTGAGGTACTTAACATTAACCGCGGCCACAACCGGGCGCTTATGGAAAAATGTCACAGATTATGGGAGTATTCGGAGTTTTCCTCTGAGATCGAGGAGAATATAAAAAAAGGAATGCGCCGGGAAGAAGCCGTCCACACGGCGATAGACATCTGCATTGAGAAGGGGATACTCAGGGATATCCTGATAAAACAAAAAGCGGAGGTGCTGCACATGTTATTGACGGAATATGATGAGAAAAAACACTACAGGACACTCTTTCGGCAGGGACGGGAGAGAGGCTGGATGGAAGGTAGAGAAGACTGCCTCCGGGAACAAATCAAAAAGAAGCTGGATAAAGGCAAGACCGTTCCGGAAATTGCGGAAGAACTGGAGGAGGAGATTTCCGTAATCCAGCAGCTTATCGATAATCCGGTGTCTGTCATTCCCGATTACCTGAAAGATTATTTATCTGACCCGTATGAGGAGGCAGAGACGCAGATGCAGAAAAACCGTGGTTTGGGAAAGGAATAGAAGTTTATGAACATCACGGACAAAAACATAGACGGCGGCAAAGCGTTTGACTGGGGGAAAACCTCGACGGACTATGCCAGATTCCGAGATATCTACCCGCAGGAATTTTATGACAAAATCATCGGACGGAATTTGTGTGTGGAGGGGCAGCGCGTTCTTGATCTGGGAACGGGGACGGGTGTGCTTCCCAGAAATATGTACCGGTATGGCGCGAAATGGACTGGCACGGATATAGCAACAGAGCAGATTGCGCAGGCGAGACGCCTGTCTGAGGGTATGGATATTGCATACTTTGACGTGGCTGCGGAAGAACTCGATTTTCCGGACAGCTCCTTCGATGTGGCAACGGCCTGTCAATGTTTCTGGTATTTTGACCATGCCAAACTGGAACCGGCGCTTGTGCGGATGTTAAAGCCGGGCGGACGCGTTCTTCTGCTGTATATGGCGTGGCTGCCTTTTGAGGATAGGATCGCGGGAGCCAGTGAGACGCTTGCTTTGCGGTATAATCCGGCATGGAGCGGCGCGGGGGAGACGCTACATCCGATTGTGATTCCGGAGATTTTCGGGAAGGATTTCGAGCTGATTCACCACGAGGAATATTTTCTGCACGTACCCTTTACCAGAGAGAGCTGGCATGGCAGGATGAAGACATGCCGGGGAATCGGGGCGTCGCTTGCCGAGTCAGAAATTCTTTCTTGGGAGCAGGAGCATATCAAACTGCTTTCTGAAATAGCTCCGGCTGCGTTCACGGTGCTGCACTATGGGGCTGTGGCGGAGCTGAAATCCATGAAATCGCAGTGAAGGATTGGGAAACAGACAACTTCTGATTTGTATATTGGGGATAGCGGAAGGCGCAGGAAACGCTTTCTGCTATCCCATTTTCTTATCCATTTTTGGGCTTTCTCATACCTTTCAGCAGAACAAGGGAAAGGATCAGCACCAGCGGGAAAACGCATCCCACAAGCATCCCTTTTCGCAGATCATTGCCCGCATTCTGGGTGATACTGCCCACCAGACTCGGGCCGAACGCACCGCCCAGATCCCCCGCCATGGCGAGCAGGGCGAACATGGCGGTTCCCCCTTCCGGCAGCCGCCCGGAGCAAATACTGATCGTGCCGGGCCACATGATGCCCACGGAAAAGCCGCACAGAATACAGCCGATCAGGCCCATCACCGGATTGTTCGAGATAGAGGCCGCGATGTAACAGCTCAGGCACAGGACGCCCGACCCCATCATAAACCGCATCAGATCCAGTCTGTCGCCGTATTTTCCGAAGAGAACCCGGCTGATTCCCATGGTGATCGCAAACATACAGGGACCGGCCAGATCCCCCATTGCCTTGGAGAAGCCGAGCGCCGACTCGGTGTAGGCGGAGGCCCATTGCGCCATGGAAAGCTCGGAAGCCCCGGCGCACACCATCAGGACAATGGCGATCCAGAATAGCGGAACACGGAGCAGACTGACGGTTCCCATACCCTTGCCTTCGTCGGTCGTATGTGCAATGGGACAGGTGGCAAAGTTGTAAATGTTGTACAGAGGAATGACAGCCCAGAGGCAGGCCAGCCACTTCCAACTGTCGATACCGAAAACGGAGAAAAAGACGGTGGACAGAAGGATGACGCCCACAGAGCCCCAGCAGTAAAAGGAGTGCAGCAGACTCATCACTGCCTCCTTGTTGTCGAAGGGGCATGCCTCCACAATAGGACTGCACAGTACCTCGATCAGACCGCTTCCGATGGCATAAATGACAACGCTTGCGATAATGCCGGAAAGTGGATCGGAAAAGAGGTCCGGCAGAAAGGCAAGGCCGATCAGTCCAGCCGCCGCGCACAATTCCGAGGCAACGACGCATTTGCGGTATCCGATTTTGTCTGCAAAATAGGAACAGAAGATATCCACAATAAGCTGGGTCAGAAAGAACACCGTGGAAATTAGCGCGATCTGCCCAAGCGGGATCTGATAGACCGTGTGAAACGTTAAGAACAGCAGCGGTGCAAAGTTGGCACAGATTGCCTGCGTGATAAAACCAAGATAGCAGGCCTTCAGCGTTTTTTTATAATTTTTGGACATGGTAATATATCCTCCTCGTATTATATAGTCTTTCGTAACAGTTCAGCCTTTCAATGGTTGTGTACAGAAGGGATTGACTTTTGTAACGAATTGTATTATATAGTAGAGAAACAAGGATATCAATGCAATATATCCCGATATTATTACACAATATTACATTTTTGACATTCGCCGTCACGATAAAGGCGTCGATACGGTCAAAAAACGCCGCAGGCTGGGCGAGTGGTTCGCTGCCAGCGGGAATAAAGGAGCAGCAGGATATGAAAACAAATGAGGGATACAGCAGGATCGTAACCGATGAATCGCTGAGAGAGACGATTCCCCATGGAAGTGAGGAGTATCCGTTCCGATATTATCTGGAGGATATCTGGCAGTTTGACTTTCACTGCATCGAATGGCACTGGCATCCGGAAGTGGAATTTGTCCTGATTCAAAAGGGGACGGCGGATTTTCTGATCGGGAGTGAGAGATATGTCCTTGGAGCCGGAACGGGCATCTTTATCAACTCGCAGGTGATTCACAGGTTTGAGGCGGCGGAGAGCGTCATTATTCCGAACATTGTGTTTTCGCCCTCCATGCTTGCGCCGAAAGACAGCCTGATCTATCGGAAGTATGTGCGGCCCGTTCTTGATTCAACGGCAGAATGCCGGATTTTTTCCGCGGGTGATCCGGCGCATGGAGAGATTCTTGGCACGCTGGCGGGTGTATTTGCCGTGCAGGAAAAGGAAAACGGATGCGAAATAAAGACAGAGGAGCAGCTTTTAAAACTGTGGCGGCTGCTGTATGAGAGCATGGATATCACAGAAAAGGCATCTTCACCACAGGCTTCGGTGCGGACGCAGGCACAGCTCCAGATTATGCTGCAATACATTCATAAAAATTATTCGAACCGGATATCTCTTGACGATATTGCGAAAACGGTGGCTCTTGGAAAAAGCAGTGTACTTAGTATTTTTCACAGAAATATTCACACTTCGCCTATCAATTATCTGGTGAATTACAGGCTGAAACGGGCGGCGAAACTGCTTGGGACGACACAGAACAGTGTTTCCGCCATTGCCCGTGACACCGGATTTGAAAATGTCGGTTACTTTTGCCGGAAATTCAAGGAAACATTTGATGTGACGCCCGGTGAATATAGAAGAACGTTGGTGGGATCATGAGCAAGTGGCTCTTTTTCCGAACCATGTTATGTATGAAAAGAAGAACATAGAAAAGATGGCAAACTGTATGACTGAGTGATATAATTGTACAAACATTGAGTGACTGCTCGCTAGAAAGAGGCGGCAGGGAGGCTATGAAAATAAAATGAGCGAAGAATGTTTGATTTGCAGCGCACCGCTGGCGTATTTGGAAAAGGATGCGCTTATGGAATGCGCCATTTGTCATAAGAAGGAAAACAGCAAGACCAGATGTATGAAAGGCCACTATATCTGCGATGCATGTCATACAAAGGGAGTGGATCAAATAATTGGATTATGTCTTGGGGAGACATCCAAAGATCCGATCTGCATTATGAAAAAGCTGATGTCCCAGCCGTTTTGTCATATGCACGGGCCGGAACATCATGTTATGGTAGGCGCCGCGCTTTTGACGGCATATAAAAATGCCGGTGGCGATCTGGATCTTTCGGATGCACTGCTTGAGATGAGTAACCGGGGGAAAAGCGTGCCGGGCGGCGCTTGCGGTTTTTGGGGCGCCTGTGGGGCAGGGATCAGTTCCGGCATGTTTGTTTCCATTTTGTCGAAATCGACCCCTCTTGCGGAGGAACCTTTTGCGTTATCTCATAAAATGACAGCGGCGGCACTCGGCAGAATTGGAGAGATCGGAGGCCCTAGATGCTGTAAAAGAGATTCTTTTCTCTCGATTTTGGCGGCCATAGATTTTGTGGAAGAACACTTCGGCATCAAAATGGAAAAGACGGAAATCGTCTGCGGCTACACAAAGGAAAACAATCAATGTATCGGTAAAAGATGTCCCTTTTTTGGGGAGAGATAGGGGACAGAATCTCTGCGCAGGATTGGCAGGGGAGAATACCTGGGATCAGGAAGTAACATATATATGGAGGGCAGGCTATGGATCGTTTGAGGGAGTTTGTCGAATGGGATGTCGAAGGGGTTTTTGACGGTGCGCACGGCGGACAGTACAGCGGGATAGAGAGCGTTCAACATATGGAAACCGTCATCAATGAGGGACTTCGTGTCGCCCTGTTGGAGGAAACCCCGGACCAGTCTTTGGAGGTGCTGATAGAACATCTGGGAAAAGCGCTGAACGGGGAACGGATTTATATCTTTGAGCAGAACGAGTCCGGCGGCGATGACAATACATATGAATGGGTGGCCGAAGGCGTGGAGCCGGAAAAGGAGAACCTTCAAAATGTACCCGGTGAAGTTTGCGCAAGCTGGTACCGTAAATTCAGCATTGGCAAACATATTGTCATTGGAGATGTGGAAGAAATCCGGGAAACGAACCCGCTCCAATATGAGACCCTGAAAGAACAGAACGTGCATTCTCTTGTGGTGGTTCCGCTGTATGACGGGAAAAAGTTTATCGGCTTTTACGGGGTGGACAATCCGCCTGTGAAATTGTTGGAGTACGCGTCGAATATGCTTCAGACGGCGGCATATTTTATTGTGTCTTCTCTGAAACGGCGCAATCTGTTCCGTGAACTCCAAAAGCGGAGTTATAATGTCCTTCAGGCGCTCAGCGTGGACTATCTGGGCATTTATCAGGTGAACTTCGATACAGGGGAATGCGAGGTGTATCGAAACAGCGAAAAGATGGATATGGATTGGGGCGCCGGACTTGCGGACGGTTATCAGGCGGCTATGGAGCGGTACATATCCAGATGTGTCGCGACCAGAGATCAGAAAAAACTTGCCGCCGTGACAAAAAAGGAGTATGTGCTTTCGCAGCTTCGGACGAAGAAGAAGTTCTATGTGCGCTATCAGGTGAATGACAGCGCTTTCGGGCTGAGACACATGGAGATTCATTTTTCCGCTGCGGAGAAGATAGGGGACGAGAACTGCGTCATTTTTGCGCTGCGGGATGTGAATGCCGTGGTAGAGCAGGAAGAGAAGTACAAGCTGGAGGCGAGCCAGAATTTGGAGGAAATTCTGGAGGGAGCCAAAACAGGCATCTGGACGATCGAGTTGGAGGAGGGCTGCGAGCCAAGGATGTATACCAACCGGATTATGCGGATGCTGCTTGGCGTATCCGAGGAGATCGAGCCAGAGGAGTGCTACCGGCATTGGTTTCAAAACATTGAGCCGGACTATGTGGAGATGGTGCAGGATGCGGTGCAGGAGATTTTAAAAACGGGACGCGCAGAAGTGATTTATCCGTGGAAACATCCGGAGCTTGGAAAAATATATGTCCGTTGCGGCGGCGTGCCGGACAAGACATTTAAGAAACCGGGCGTCTGCCTGAACGGATACCATCAGGACATCACGGACACGATGGTGACGCAGAAAAAGCAGGACAAAGCCATTATGGAGCTATTAGAGAAGGTAAGAAGGGCAAACTCGGCAAAGAGTGAATTTCTTTCCCACATGTCCCACGATCTGCGCACACCGATCAACGGGATTTTGGGGATGCTGGACATCATAGAAAAAAGCCAGAACGATCCGAAACGGCAGAGGGACTGCCGGAAGAAAATAAGAGTGTCGACAGAGCATTTGCTTTCTCTGCTCAATGATGTTTTGCAGATCAGCAAGATGGAGAGCGGTATACGAGCGGAGGCGGATGAGCCGTTTGAAATTCGGGATATTCTCGAAAACAGCATTACGCTTCTGTCCGAGAGAGCGGAAGAGAGAGGGATACGGCTGATCTTGGAGGAAGCTGACCTGCAGCATGGCAGAGTGATCGGAAATCCGCTGTATTTGCAGCAGATTTTGATGAATATCATTGACAACGGGCTGAAATATAACAAACCGCAGGGCTCCGTCTTTGTACAGGCCAAGGAGACTGCATATAAGGATGGCAGCGCAGACTATCAGTTTGTGGTCGAGGATACCGGAATCGGTATTGGTGAGGAATTTAAAAAGCATATTTTTGAGCCGTTTACACAGGAACATAAGAGTGCAAGGACCCACTATAACGGTGTCGGGCTTGGCATGTCCATCGTGAAGCAGCTGGTAGACCAGATGAACGGGCGTATTGAGGTGGAGAGCCGGATTGGGAAAGGAAGCGTGTTCCGGGTCACTTTGCCCATGCAGATTGACGAGACATGGAGTGAGCAGTCTGCGGATGCGGTGCAGACCGAGCAGGATAGCATTGCAGGAATGCAGGTCCTTCTGGTGGAAGACAATGAGATCAACTGTGAAATCATGGAGTTCATGCTGAAGGACGCGGGGGCTGAAGTTGTGACTGCGGTTGACGGAAAGGCTGCCGTGGATACGTTTGCGGCGTCCGGACCGGGAACCTTTGACTGTGTGCTGATGGATCTGATGATGCCTGTTATGAGTGGCTATGAGGCGACGCGCGTGATCCGCGGTATGAACAGACCGGATGCGAGATCCATCCCCATTATCGCCCTGTCGGCGAACGCATTTGACGAGGATGTCGCCATGGCCAAGGATGCAGGGATGAACGAACATCTGGCGAAGCCGGTGGACATGGGAAAAATGTTTCATGTGATGAGCAGGCTAAGCCGCCAAGCGACATAAAGGTTCGGGATTTCTTATAGTGGAATAAGATCAAACAATCCGACAATTTTACAAAAAATCTATATTTACAAATCACCCACGCTGGTGTATTATTGTATACATGTAGAACGCAAAGGAGCGCTAGATGCCTTCTTTGCGTTCTTTCTTTTGTTTCTTTGCTTATTTAGTATATAAAAGTCAGGAGAGAAGATTGAAAAATCACACTGATGTGCTCATTTTTCAATCGACAGTTTGAGTCAGAGCCGCAAACTGTCCTTGATCGCAGATGAGAAACCGCCTTCGCAGATTTCTCATCGCGTGTCATCGCAGTAAACTGCTCTGACAAGGAGGTAACATATGTTTGACGTAAAGACAACGATCCCGAAATCCCCGTTATACCGGGCGGAATTTGAACACGACAACTGTGGTATCGGCGCCTGTGTGAGCATCAAAGGCAAAAAGAGCCGTGCCATCGTGGAGAATGCTTTAAAGATTGTGGAGAATTTGGAGCACAGGGCCGGGAAGGACGCGGAGGGAGAGACGGGTGACGGCGTGGGGATTCTCACACAGATGCCCCATAAGTTTATGAAGAAAGTGACGAAAGACTTGGGCTTTGATATCGGCGGAGAGAGGGAGTACGGCGTTGGCACGTTCTTTTTCCCGCAGGATGAATTACAGCGGGGGCAGGCGAAGAAAATGTTTGAAATCATCGCGCAGAAAGAGGGACTGCCGCTTTTGGGCTGGCGCGATGTGCCTACGGTTCCCTCTGTGCTGGGACACAAGGCGGTGGAATGTATGCCCTGCATCATGCAGGTGTTTATCAAAAAGCCGTCGGGCGTGGAGAAGGGGCTTGACTTTGACAGGAAACTCTACATATTAAGGCGTACCTTTGAGCAGTCAACAGATATGACTTATGTGGTCAGTTTGTCCAGCCGGACAATCGTGTACAAGGGCATGTTCCTTGTGGGACAGCTTCGCACCTTCTTTGCGGATCTGCAGGATCAGGATTATGAGTCCGCGATCGCCATGGTGCATTCCCGGTTTTCCACGAATACGAATCCGAGTTGGGAGCGGGCCCACCCGAACCGCTTTATCGTGCACAACGGCGAGATCAACACGATCAGGGGCAACGCGGATAAGATGCAGGCGCGGGAGGAGAACATGGAGTCCGAGCATCTGCGGGGGCAGATGCACAAGATTCTGCCTGCCATAGGCGCTTCCGGCTCCGACTCCGCCATGCTTGACAACACGTTGGAGTTTCTCGTGATGAGCGGGATGCCATTGCCTCTGGCGGTGATGATTACGATCCCGGAGCCTTGGGAAAACAACAAGACCATGTCCCAGAAGAAAAAGGACTTCTACCAGTATTACGCGACGATGATGGAGCCGTGGGACGGTCCGGCGTCCATTCTTTTCTGTGACGGGGATATTATGGGCGCAGTGCTTGACCGAAATGGTCTACGGCCTTCCCGGTACATGATTACGGACGACGATACGCTGATTCTCTCCTCGGAGGTGGGGGTTCTGGATATCGACCCGGCAAAGATCGTGATGAAAGAAAGACTCCATCCGGGCAAGATGCTGCTTGTGGATACGGTGCAGGGAAGGGTGATCGACGATGACGAGCTAAAGGAGAAGTATGCTTCCATGCAGCCTTACGGCGAGTGGCTGGACAGCAGGCTGGTGACATTGAAGGAGTTAAAGATCCCGAACCAGCGTGTGCCGGCGTTTACAGGCGAAGAGAGACAGCGTATGCAGAAGGCGTTTGGCTACACCTATGAGGATCTGAAGACGAGCATTCTGCCGATGGCGAAAAACGGCGCGGAGGCGGTTGCGGCTATGGGTGTGGACACGCCCATTCCCGTGCTGTCGAAAGCGCATCATCCGCTGTTCCACTACTTCAAACAGCTCTTTGCGCAGGTGACCAACCCGCCCATTGACGCGATCCGCGAGGAGGTGGTCACTTCCACCACGGTTTATCTGGGGCGGGATGGAAATCTCCTGGAGGAGATGCCGGAAAACTGTCATATGCTGCGGGTGCACAACCCGATACTGACCAGTACCGATCTTTTGAAGATCAAGGCCATGAAGGCGGAAGGGTTTCAGGTGGAAGTGGTTCCCATCACTTACTACAAGAACACCAGACTGGAAAAGGCGATTGAGAGGCTTTTTGTGGAGGTGGACAGGGCGTACCGTGACGGTGCGAATATCATCGTTCTCTCAGACCGCGGCGTGGACGAAAACAGGGTGGCGATCCCTTCCCTGCTGGCCGTGTCCGCTTTGCAGCAACATCTGGTAAGCACGGGGAAGAGAACGAGCGTGGATATTATCTTAGAGTCCGCGGAGCCGCGGGAGGTGCACCATTTCGCGACCCTGCTTGGTTTCGGGGCATCGGCCATCAACCCTTATCTGGCGCAGGAGAGCATCAAAGAGCTGATCGACAATCACATGCTGGATAAAGATTACTATGCGGCTGTGGACGATTACAACAGCGCGGTTCTGCACGGAATCGTAAAGATTGCCTCCAAGATGGGGATTTCCACGATCCAGTCCTATCAGGGCGCAAAGATCTTTGAGGCGATCGGCATTGACAGGGAAGTGATTAACAAGTATTTTACAAACACGGTCTGCAGGGTGGGCGGCATCACGTTAAGAGATATCGAGGAGGCGGTGGATACCCTGCACTCGATGGCTTTTGACCCACTCGGTCTATCTACGGATCTGACGCTGGACAGCACGGGACATCATGAAATGAGGAGCGGTGCGGATGAGCACCTGTACAACCCGGAGACGATTCATTTACTACAGGAGTCAACCAGACGGGGAGATTATGAATTATTCAAAAAATATACCCAAGCGGTCAATAACGAGGACAGCATCAAGAATCTGCGGGGGCTGATGGACTTCAAATTTGCGAAGAAACCCTTGTCCATAGAGGAGGTGGAGAGTGTTGACACGATTGTCACAAGATTTAAGACGGGTGCCATGTCCTACGGCTCCATCTCCAAGGAGGCACATGAGACAATGGCCATCGCCATGAACCGTCTGCACGGCAAGTCAAACTCCGGCGAGGGCGGAGAGGATAAAGAGAGGCTGACGGTGGGTCCGGACGGCTTAAACCGGTGTTCCGCCATTAAGCAGGTGGCGAGCGGCAGGTTCGGCGTTACAAGCGAATACTTAAACAGTGCGCAGGAGATTCAGATCAAGATGGCGCAGGGGGCGAAACCCGGCGAGGGTGGCCATCTGCCCGGCGGTAAGGTATATCCGTGGATCGCGAAGACGAGGCATTCCACGCCCGGCGTGGGGCTGATTTCCCCGCCGCCGCACCACGACATTTATTCGATAGAGGATCTGGCGCAGTTGATCTACGACTTGAAAAATGCCAACACAAGAGCGCGGATTTCGGTGAAACTGGTTTCCGAGGCGGGTGTGGGAACGGTGGCAGCAGGCGTGGCGAAGGCAGGCGCACAGGTGATACTGGTTTCCGGCTACGACGGCGGCACGGGAGCCGCGCCGAGAAATTCTATCCACAACGCGGGACTGCCCTGGGAGCTGGGACTGGCGGAGACACACCAGACTTTGATACAGAACGGGCTTAGGAATAAAGTCCGCATTGAGACGGACGGGAAATTGATGAGCGGACGGGATGTGGCGATCGCGGCGATTCTCGGCGCGGAGGAGTTCGGCTTTGCCACCGCGCCCCTTGTTACCATGGGCTGTCTGATGATGCGTGTCTGCAATCTGGACACATGCCCGGTGGGGGTGGCGACCCAGAACCCGGAACTTCGGAAACGCTTTACGGGAAAACCGGAGTACGTGGAGAATTTCATGCGGTTTATCGCGCAGGAGTTACGGGAATATATGGCAAAGCTGGGCGTGCGCAAGGTGGATGAGCTGGTGGGCAGGACAGAGTTTTTGAAGGTGAAGGAGAATCTTACGGACCGCCAGTGCAAGGTGGATCTGGATTTGATTTTAAGCAATCCCTATGAGGGGAGCAGGGAGAGGTTTATCTTTGATCCGAAGCAGGTATACGACTTCCATCTCGAAAAGACACTGGATGAGAGAGTGCTCTTAAAGCAGCTTTCCAAGGCGCTGGAAAGCGGACAGAAGCGGCGTCTGGAAGTGGACGTCTCCAACACGGACCGCACTTTTGGTACCATCTTCGGTTCGGAGATCACGAGAAGATTTGGGGATACGCTGGAGGAGGATACCTACCATATCCTGTGCAGGGGTTCCGGCGGACAGAGTTTCGGTGCGTTTATACCGAAAGGGCTGACACTGGAGCTTTCGGGAGACTCCAACGACTACTTCGGAAAGGGCTTATCCGGCGGTAAACTGGTAGTTTATCCGCCCAAAGGTTCCGTTTTTAAACAGGATGAGAATATCATCATCGGCAACGTAGCGCTCTACGGCGCGACCTCCGGCAAAGCGTTTATCGGCGGCGTGGCGGGCGAGCGGTTTGGCGTGCGCAATTCCGGCGCCATCGCGGTGGTGGAGGGCGTGGGGGACCATGGCTGTGAATACATGACAGGCGGACGAGTGGTGGTGATCGGTTCTGTGGGCAAGAATTTCGCGGCGGGCATGAGCGGCGGCATCGCCTACGTATTGGATGAGAACAACGACCTGTACACCAAGACGAATAAGGAAATGGTTTCCTCCTATGAGATCACTTCGAAATATGACGTCCTTGCATTGAAAGAGATGATTCAGGAGCATGTGGCATACACCCATTCCCCTAAGGGAATGGAGATTCTTGACAATTTCGGGGCATATTTGCCGAAGTTTAAGAAAATCATTCCCCACGACTATGAGATTATGATGAAACGCATTGTGCAGATGGAGGAGAAGGGATTAAGCGCGGAGCAGGCGCAGATCGAGGCGTTTTATAAGAAAGACAAGGAGAAGATATAAACATGGGAAAACCGACAGGATTTATGGAATATGCGCGCAGGGTTTCAAGGGACGTAAGCCCGAAGCAGCGCATTCATGATTTTAAGGAGTTTCATGTGCATCTGACGATGGAAGAACAGCGGGAGCAGGGCGCGCGCTGTATGGATTGCGGCGTTCCCTTCTGCCAGTCGGGCATGACGCTTGGCGGCATGACCTCCGGCTGTCCATTGCACAATCTGGTGCCGGAGTGGAACGACCTGGTCTATACGGGAAACTGGGAACAGGCCTATTACCGCCTGCACAAGACCAATAATTTCCCGGAGTTTACGTCGAGGGTGTGTCCGGCGCTTTGCGAGGCGGCCTGCACCTGCGGCTTAAACGGCGATCCGGTTTCCACGAAGGAGAACGAGTACGCCATCATCGAAAACGCCTATGAGAAAGGCTATGCGGCGGCGAAACCGCCCAAGGTGCGCACGGATAAGAAGGTGGCGGTGGTGGGCAGCGGCCCCTCCGGGCTTGCGGTGGCGGACCAGCTCAACAGAAGGGGCCATCTGGTGACCGTGTTCGAGCGTTCCGACCGGATTGGCGGGCTTTTGATGTACGGCATTCCCAATATGAAGCTGGAGAAACACATCATCGGCCGCAAAATCAGAGTCATGGAGGAGGAAGGTGTGACCTTTGTGACAAACAGTGATATCGGCAGGACGGTGAAGGCGGAGAAGCTGCTTAAGGAGTTTGACCGGGTGGTGTTGTGCTGCGGGTCTTCCCAGCCAAGAGATATCAGTGTGCCGGGCAGGGACGCCAAAGGCATTTACTTTGCGGTGGACTATCTTTCGGCAAACACGAAGAGCCTGCTGGATTCCGGCTTTGCGGATCAGAAATATGTGGACACAAAGGGGAAAAACGTGGTGGTTATCGGCGGCGGCGACACCGGAAACGACTGCGTGGGCACGGCCATCCGCCATGGGGTGAAATCCGTGGTCCAGATCGAGATGATGCCAAAGGCGCCCGATGCGAGGGCGGAAAGCAATCCTTGGCCACAGTGGCCCAAGGTCTGCAAGACCGATTACGGACAGGAGGAGGCCATCGCCGTTTACGGTCACGATCCCCGGATTTACGAGTCCACAGTGAAGGAGTTTGTCAAAGACAAAAACGGAAATCTGAAAGCCGTGAAAATCGTTTCGCTGAAATGGGAGAAAGATCAGGAGACGGGCTGCATGAGCAGTAAGGAAATCGAAGGCTCGGAAAAGACACTGGAGGCGGAGATCGTGCTGATCGCGGCGGGATTTTTAGGCAGCCAGAAGTATGTGACGGAGGCTTTTCAGGTGACGGTAGACGGCAGGTCAAATGTACAGACGGCGGCGGGAAAATTTATGACCAGTGTGGACCGGGTGTTTACGGCGGGCGACATGCACACAGGGCAGTCCCTTGTGGTAAAAGCCATCCGCCAAGGCAGAGAGTGCGCCAGAGAGGTGGACGAGAGCCTGATGGGGTATACGAACCTGTAATTTTCCATAAAAAGAGGAGTGAAATCTGTTGCAGGGAATGTTATACTAACTTAAAGTATAGCATTCTTTTTGTGCGCATAAGTTGGGTTAAGGGAAAACAGAGACAATGAAACTACCATGTATGCATCGGGAAACAACAGAATCAAAGCGGGAGACTATCTGGAAAAAGCGGGGGATGTTGATTGTGTCCGCACTGACAGGTGCAGCCCTTCTTGTCCTGCTGGCCGTTTATATGGCGGGGCTCAATCGCTATCAGAGCTGCTTTTTAAACGGCACGGTGATCGACGAGGTGGACGTGTCCGGTATGTCGATCTCTGAGCTGGAGGAGCAGATCGGCAAGTATTCGCTCCGGGTCATAGAGCGTCAGGCTGACGGCACGACTTTGGAGGAGGAAATACTGGGAAGCGAGATCGGGATTTCCTATGTTTCCACGGAGCAGTTTCAGGCTGTTTTACAGGGACAGAACCCTTATCTGTGGTTTTTAAAGCATCATGCGGATTACAGGACGGATGCGCCGCCTATCTATGAGGAAGCGGCATTGGAAGAAAAAATCAGCGGACTGCAGGGCTTCCAAAAGGATTTCATCAAAGAGCCCACGGATGCGTACATAGCGGATTATGTGCCGGGGAGCGGCTTTGAACTGGTAGCCGAAACCAGAGGAAACCGGCTGAACCGGGAAAAGACCATAGCGGCGGTCAAGGCAGCCCTTGGCGGACTGGAAAAGCAGGTAGATTTGGATGCGGCCGGGTGTTATGAGGAACCGAAGGTGACTTCGGAGGATGCGGCCCTCAAGAAGACGTTTGAGAAGCTGCAAAACTATGTGCAGACTGCCGTCACCTATACGTTCGGAACGGAGCGGGAGGTTCTGGATGCAGATACCGTTGCGGGCTGGATTGTGCAGAGGGGGAAGGAGGTATCGCTTGACCCGGAACCGGTCAAGGAGTACGTCAATTCCCTGCGGAAAAAATACGACACCATTTTTCATAAGAGACAGTTCATGACCAGTTATGGGCAGGAAGTGACGATTGATGTGGGAGATTACGGCTGGTGGATGGATGTGGGGCAGGAGACACAGGAGTTGATCGGGCTGCTTGAGCGGGGCGAGGGCGGAGAGCGTGTGCCCGTCTACAGACAGACGGCGGCATCCTACGAAACCCCGGACTACGGGGATTCCTACGTGGAGATCAATCTGACGGCCCAACACCTGTTTTTATACCAGAATGGGGAATGTGTTCTGGAATCGGACTTTGTGTCGGGCAATCCCAGCAGAGGAAACGCCACGCCGCCGGGGATTTACGGCATCACTTACAAGGAGCGCAACGCCACGCTGAACGGGGAGACTTACAGCACGCCGGTGAACTTCTGGATGCCTTTTAACAATAATGTGGGAATGCATGATGCCACGTGGAGAAGCGAGTTTGGCAGGAATATCTACATGACGAACGGTTCTCACGGCTGTGTCAATCTGCCCTACGCGGTGGCGCAGGAAATTTACGGTATGGTGGAGAAGAACACGCCGGTTATCTGTTATGATCTGCCGGGGACGGAGCCGGAGCCGCTGGAGGTGATACCCATGGAGCTGGAGCCGGGGCTGGAGCCGCCTGCGGGGACACCGGAAGGCACTCCGGCCGTACCGGGAGCAGGACAGCCGGAAGGGAACCCGGCTTTACCGGGGGCAGCGCCTCAGCCCGAAGCGGCGCCTTCGCCGGAGCCGGTCCCGGAGCAGCCTTCGCAGGAGGGGCAGTAAAAGAGATAGTCGGCAGGGGCCGGAAATGGATCATTTCCGGTAGCCGGTATCGCGGTTTGCCGATGATTGAAAGTTTTGGCCCGGTCCTGCCGGGTCATTTTCACTTTTCTACGGAACTTATTCTTTTATGTTTCCTTATATTTTTCCTCCTATCTTATAATTTTCCCGTTTTTTTATAATCGTTCCTTCCTATAATAAAAGGGGAGGGACTGCCATGCGTGAAATCAGTTTTGACAGAAAGAGCATCAGGACAAGGCTGATCATGGCCTTTGTTGTGACATCATTTCTGCCCATCGCTCTGGTGAATATCGTCGCCTACTATAACACATCCAGACTGGTGAAGCGGAACGTGGAGAGCATGACAAATGCCAATCTGGAACAGATCAGGGTGAGTCTGGACGTATGGCTGGACTCCTATGCGGACATTTTGTTTCAGATATACACGGACGATGATATTGTGGAGCTGGTGGACCGGATCAATGCCGGGGAGGATGTGGCCAGCAACAGGCAGATGCTTCGAAGGGCGCTGAGAGGCATGGTATATACGAAGGACTATGTCAAGTTCATTTCCGTCATCACGGACAGCGGGGAACTGGTGTTTTACAATCAACTGACCTCGGCCACCACGCGCACCTCGTGGATGGACAGCATCTCCATGCCGCAGGAGGAGCTGTACCGTGTCATCAGCGGGGACAACATGCCGCACACGATTCCCACGGGAGAGAAAGTCGTATTTGGGAGCAATTCCTGCTACTTGTTTCATATGGGGCGGCGCATCATCGACTACCGGAACGTGGACAAGCGGTGCGGGATTGTACTGGTCAGCATTGATGAAAAACTGCTGGAGGATATTTGTTCCACGACGGAGAATGGGTTGAATTTTATCGTGGACAGGGAAGGGACGCTGATTTCCTGCGCCGGTTCCGACAGAGTGGGAGAGGCTGTCTATGAAAGCGGAGCGGACGAAGAAGAGAGAAAGGCAGCCTATCGGCAGATCGCAAGAGAGACGGGACTGTTTGGGGAAACGGACTTTTCCATATATTCTGTCCGGGATGAGAGGACGGGCTGGGAGATTGTCCGGGTAACCAGTCAGGAGGAACTGATCCAGGCGCTCAGACAGCAGCAGCAGCTTCGTATTTTTATCATCGTCCTGTCCCTGTGTACGGTGATGGCCTTTATGTTCAGCCAGGTGACGAAAATGACAGGTTCCATCAACAAAGTTGTGGAGACCATGAGAAAAGCGGGCAAGGGGGATCTTGGCATCCATGTGGATAAGGACCCCGCGCGGCCCACGGAGATCGAGGTGATCGCGGAAGAATTTAACTCCATGATGGACAAGCTCAAGCAGTCTACGCAGAAGCAGAAAGACGCGGAGATTGCGGCATTGGAAGCACAGATCAACCCGCATTTTCTCTACAATACGCTGGATACGATCAACTGGATGGCGATTGACAGGGACGAGTATGAGATCAGCAATATGATAGCGGCGCTGGCCGGTATTCTGCGGTACGGCATTTCCGACAGCAGCGGGGTCGTGAAGATTAAGGATGAGGTGGACTGGCTGAAACAGTATATTTTTTTACAGCAGACGAAATTGAAAAATTCCTTTGACTGTCATATCAATGTGGAGCCGGAGATTATGGGGCTTTCCATTCACAAGCTGCTTTTGCAGCCCTTCGTTGAAAACGCGATTCTGCACGGATTTGAGGGAGTGGACGGCACCCATAAGCTGCAGATGGATATGGGGCGGGAAGGGGAGCGGATTTTCATACGGATTCAGGACAATGGATGCGGCATACCGGATGAAACGGTGCGGGAAATGAACGCCGGGATTTTCAGAAAGACGGACAACAAAAATCATATCGGCATGGAAAATGCCATCACAAGGATTCACATGTACTATGGCGGGCGCGCGGAAGTGAAGATAGAGAGTCAGGCCGGGCAGGGGACGACGGTGCAGATCCGGATTCCGGTAGTTGGCGGATCGTAACCGTTCAGCCTTGCACTATTCCGGCGGATCTGACAGAGAGGAAGCGGACAGGGAAGAATGAGAGCGGTAGTGGTGGAGGATGAAATTTTAATCAGAGAAGGACTGTGCAGACTGATGCAGAAGATGTTTCCCGACATCCTCATAGAGGGCGTTTTTGGAAACGGACAGGAAGGCCTGCAGCATATCATGGAAATCCGGCCCGATTTGGTCATTACCGATATTAAGATGCCTGTTATGGACGGGCTTGAAATGCTTGGAAAAATGCAGGAAGCGGGACTGTTTCCGAAAGTGATTGTGCTGACCGCCTACTCGGAGTTTGCCTATGCCAGACAGGCGGTGAAGCTTGGCGTGTGCGACTATATCATCAAACCTGTGGTGGTGCCGGAGTTTGTGCAGACGATCCGGAAGATACAAAACCTCTATGAACAGGAGCAGAAAAGGACGCCGGAGACGATGGGGAGTCTGGAACATATCGTCTCCGGTCTGCTCTACGGCATATCCGCCCTGAATGCGGATGTGGAGGAGTTTTTGGAAAAGAAGTATCAGATTGCCGAAACGACACCTTTCATCGAACTGCTGATTTATATGGGGGACTGTTTCGGGTCGGGACGGGAGAAAAAAAGACAGGAGATGTGCCGGATTCTGGAGCAGAAGGCTGTCAATTACTGTCTGGTGGAGATGGCGTATGACAGGGCGGTTCTGGCCCTGATCTACGATTATACTTCCAAACAGGACATAGAGCGATGGTATCAGAATCAGATCTTGTTCCAGAGAAGGGAGGAACAGGAGCGACATATCAGTCATGGCATGGCAGAAGTGGTGGGGATCAAGGCGGTCAGGGAGGGGTATCAAACCTTGCTTCCCTACATGGACTGGAATATTGTTCTTGGGGACGATGTGCTGATATCCTATCCCCAGATTGCGGACGTGCAGACGGAGATCTGCATTTACCCCGTGGAGCTGGAAAATCAGGTTAAGGCGGCGGTCTGCACGGGGGAAGAGGAAAAAATCCGTGACATCGCGAAACGGTTTCACGATTATTTTCTCAATGGGAGAATGTATTCGCCAAAAGCGGTCAAGGAATCTTACGTCCGTTTCCAGTGGACAGTCTTAAACATCGCCAAGGAGGTAGGCTGTATCGAATACCAGCAGATCGACCAGAAAAATCTGCTGGACCGCATTATGTGCGCCAAGACGGAGAAAGAGCTGCAGGGGAGCATGGAAGGGCTGTTTGCCTGTATGCGCATGACGAGCAGGGGAACGGAGGCCGTGAGCCTTGCCGTGAAAAAGGCGCAGAGCATCATCCATGAGTTTTATGCGGACGGCATCACCTTAAGTGAGATTGCCGACAGACTGAATTTGTCGCAGGAGTATCTCGGGACGCAGTTTCACAGGGAAGTGGGGGAGAATTTCAGCGCGTATATCCGCAATTACCGCCTGTTAAAGGCCAAGGAGCTGCTGATCGGAACCCAGCTCAAGCAGTATGAGATCGCGGCGAAAGTGGGCTATGCGGACGCCAAATATTTCGCCAGAGTGTTCAAGGATTGCGTGGGGATGTCACCCGCGGAGTACAGGAAGTCCAACAGGTAAAGATCAGCTTAGATATTTCATCCTTTTTCATTTTTCTCCCGTTTGAAGCGGGGTACAAAGGCGGTATGATAAACCCATCAAAACAGAAAACGGAAACGCTTCGCAAGGGGGCGGGAAACGTTTTCGGAATGGAGGGAACATGAAAAAGAGAAAGTTGGCGGCATTATTGACGGCTGTGGCGATGATGACCGGCATCCTGTCAGGGTGTGGGTCAAAAGGCGCTGAGAGCGCGCCTGCAAAGGATGCACCAGTGGCGGACGGGGCCTTTGCGGAACAGGAGAGCGCGGCTGGTGATGCACAGCTGATTACCATCTGGTATTACTGGGAAAATGAGGGACATCAGGCAACCCTCGACCAGCTTATTCAGGAATACAACGGGTCTCAGGATCAATATGCGGTGACGGCAAAGTATGTGCCTTTTGCGGATTTCAAAAAGCAGTTGTCTATAGGCGCTTCTGCGGATGAACTTCCCGACATCGCAATCTTGGACTCCCCGGATCATGCGTCCTATGTGGACATGGGCATTTTCGAGGATTTGACGGGCAAGTTTAATGTGGACAATTACTATGAAGGAACCGTAAATTCCTGTACGGTGGACGGGAAACTTTACGGCGTGCCCTTCGGCGCGAACTGTCTCGCTCTGTACTACAATGAGGATATGCTGACGGCGAGGGGCGTAAACGTGCCCACCACTTGGGCTGAGCTGAAGGAGACGGCGAAAGCACTGACGACGGACTCTGTAAGCGGGCTTGCGTTTTGCAGTGTGCAGAATGAGGAGGGAACTTTTAACTTCGCGCCCTGGCTCTGGTCGACGGGGGCAACCTCCTACGACATCGACAACGAGAACGGTGTCCGTGCCCTGGCCTTTGTGCAGGAGTTGATCAACGAGGGTGTGATGAGCAAGGAGTGCATCAACTGGACGCAGGGCGATGTGATGAACCAGTTCATTGCCGGAAACGTGGCGATGATGGTGAACGGTCCGTGGCAGATACCGACCATGCAGTCGGAGGCGCCGGGCTTAAACTGGAAGGTGACGCTGATTCCGAAGGATACGCAGTACGCGTCGGTTCTTGGCGGCGAGAACTACGCGGTGGTGAACGGCGGAAACGTGGACGGCGCGCTTGACTTCCTCACCTTTGCCACGAGCGAGGAGAAGGTCAAATTTATGATGAACCAGTTTGGGTACATCTCGGCGGATAAGACCATTGCGGAAAGCCAGTTCGCTGAGGACTCCCCGTATTATCCTTTCGTGGAGGAGCTGAATTACGCGATGCCAAGAGGGCCGCTTGCCGAGTGGCCGAGTGTATCGGACGCCATTTCCCTTGCATTTAATCAGGTCATAACAGGAACGGCCACCCCCGAAGAGGCGGCGGCGCAGGCACAGGCAACGATTGACGGCATTGTAAACTAAAGCATGCCAGACCGCTGCCGCACAGAGTATTACATAGGTAGAATCTGTGCGGCGGCGGTTTTCTTGTTCTATCGGAAACTGCGACAGTGTAAACCATGCAAGGAGGTTTTTTCATGGCAAAGATAAAAAAATTTTTCCGCTACGAAAATGTGGGAATGCTGTTTGTCCTTCCCGCTTTTCTCTATATGCTTGCCTTTGTGGGATATCCGATCATCCACAATATCATCTTAAGTTTTCAGGACGTCAGTGCCGGGAATCTGGTGAAGGGAACGAGGAATTTCGTCCTGTTTGACAACTATCTGGAGCTGTTTGGGGACAGTGTGTTCACCACTTCCCTCTGGAATACCCTGCGGTTTACGGTTTCCTGTCTGGTATTTCAGTTTATTGTGGGTTTTGCGCTGGCCCTCTTTTTCAGCAAGCGGTTTTCTTTCGCCAAGCCGGTGCGCGGCATCCTGCTGGTGCCGTGGATGATACCCATTACCGTCACGGCGCTGATGTTTAAGCTGCTGTTCGCAACGGATATCGGGATTATCAATTTTCTGTTAAGAAGCCTGCATCTGATAGATAAGAACATCGAGTGGCTGACCACGCCGGGAACGGCCATGTTTGCCCTGATCTGCGCCAATGTATGGATCGGCATTCCCTTTAACATGATACTGATTTCCACGGGGCTTACCACCATTCCGAAGGAGCTGTACGAGAGCGCGTCCATAGACGGCGCGGGCAAGGTGCAGACGTTCTGGAGGATCACCCTGCCGCTCTTGAAGCCCACCATTGAGTCGGTGCTGATTCTGGGATTTATCTATACCTTTAAGGTGTATGATCTGGTTTACGTCATGACAAGCGGCGGCCCGGTAAACGCCACGCACATGCTGTCCACTTATTCCTACAAGCTGTCCTTTGAAATGTTTAAGTACAGCAAGGGATCTGCCGTGGCCAACGTGCTGCTTGTGATCCTGCTGTTTGTGGGCGTTTTCTACATCAGGGCGACGACGGAAGGGGAAAAGGAGTGACGATGGGTGGCATCACCGAATCTGTAATGGAAAATCGGAAACCGGAGACTTTGATAGGGAGGGAAAGCAATGGATGAGGAAAAGAGACTGTCAAGAAAAAAGAATATTTTGTTTAGCGTAATCGCGGTGGCGCTTTTTTGTGTGTTGCTGTTTCCGCTGTACTGGGCGCTTATCACGTCCCTAAAGACGGAGCAGGAAATATTTCAAAATCCCCCCACCTTTTATCCCCATATCCTGAACACGAAATCCTATGCGGCGCAGGTGGAGACGGGTGATTTCAACATGTTCCGCTCCTTTGCGAACAGCTTCCTGATTTCAACGGGGGCTACGCTTATCGCGGTTCTTCTGGCGGTGCCCGCTTCTTACGGGATTGCCAAGTATCGTTTTAAGGCGAGAAAGGTATTGCTGCTCTCCTTTCTTGTGACGCAGATGCTTCCGGTATCGGTGCTCTTAACGCCCATGTTTATCATGTTTAAAAACATGCATGTGTACAACACATGGGTGGCGGCAGTGTTAGCGGACGCCACCATCGGCATCCCCTTCTCGGTATTGATTTTGAAAAACTATTTCGCGTCCATACCGAAGGATCTGGAGGAGGCGGCTTATCTGGACGGGTGCAATAAGTTCACCGCTTTCGTGCGGATTCTGATTCCCATCGCCAAGCCGGGCGTTATGGTCTGCGCCATCTTCTCTTTCCTGTATGCGTGGGGAGATTTGGCCTACGGGATGACCTTTATTCTGGACCAGGAGAAGCGGCCTATCACGGCGGGTATCTTTAACTTTATGGGGCAGTACGGGACGAAGTGGAGTTATCTGACGGCTTTTGCGGTGGTGACGATCATTCCTGTTGCGCTGATTTTTATCTTTATGCAAAAATATATCGTGAGCGGTATGACGAGCGGGGCGGTCAAGGGGTGAAAAGAAGTTCTAAAGACGTCCCGCCATAGGACGGGACGCCAAGAACTTCTAGGAGTTGCTCTGCAACTCCGTTTCACCCTGGAGAATGCCTGAAAAACGGCATTCTCCGCGGTGCTTTGGGAAGCCGGGAGAAATTGAGAGAAATGAAACGGCATTCTTTGAAATAATTTGGGAAACCGGAAGAAATGAGAAAAGGAAGGTGGGCGTATGTTAGATATCGGAGACAACAAGTTGGTGTACCGTTATGATGCGGAGGAGGTGTGGATTGAGGCCTGGGGGCCGGATGGGCTGCGGGTGCGGGGTACGAAGGAGAGTCGGATGCCGGAGGAGGACTGGGCGTTAATCTGCAAGGGTAAGGCGGAGGCGGAACTTTCGTACACGGAACAGGGGGCAAGGATCGCCAACGGGAAGATCCGCGCCGAGATCACGAAACTTGGCAAGATTACGATGTACCATGCCGACGGGCGGCTGATTCTGGAAGAATATTGCAGGAACCGCAGGGATCTGCTGGACCCAAAGTGCAGCGCCATCGAGGTGGAGGCGAGGGAGTTTAAGCCCATTCAGGGCGGGGACTATCACCTGACCATGCGGTTTGAATCGGTGGATAAGGAAGAGAAAATCTATGGTATGGGGCAGTACCAGCAGCCTTATCTGGATTTAAAGGGGCTGGATCTGGAGCTGGCGCACCGCAATTCGCAGGCCAGCGTGCCCTTTGCGCTCTCTTCTCTCGGGTACGGTTTCCTCTGGAACAATCCCGGTGTGGGGCGTGCGGTGTTTGGCAAGAATATCATGAGCTTTGAGGCCTATTCCACGAAAACGCTGGATTATTGGGTGACGGCGGGCAATACGCCTGCACAGATAGAGGAGGCCTATGCGGCTGTGACTGGGACGGTTCCGATGATGCCGGAGTACGGACTCGGCTTCTGGCAGTGTAAGCTCCGCTACCAGACGCAGGAGGAGCTTTTGTCGGTGGCAAGAGAATATAAGCGGAGAAATCTGCCCATCGACCTGATCGTCATTGACTTTTTCCACTGGCCCAAGCAGGGGGAGTGGAAGTTTGACCCGACATACTGGCCCGATCCGGCGGCCATGGTGCGGGAACTTAAGGAAATGGGCATCGAGCTGATGGTTTCCATCTGGCCAACGGTGGACAAGACATGCGGGAACTATGAGGAGATGCTGGAGAAGGGTTATCTGATCCGCACGGAGCGGGGCGTGCGCGTGGGACTGGATTTTCAGGGGGCAACCATCCACTATGACGCCACCAATCCGGAAGCAAGGGATTATGTGTGGAATAAGGCGAAGCAGAACTATTATGATCTGGGCATTAAGGTATTCTGGCTGGACGAGGCGGAGCCGGAGTACACGGCGTACGACTTTGATAACTACCGTTATCACCGGGGCACCGACTTACAGATCGGCAATATATACCCTGTGGACTATGCCAGAACGTTTTACGAGGGGATGGAGCGGGAAGGGCAGAAAAATATCGTAAACCTCTTGCGCTGTGCCTGGGCAGGCAGCCAGATATACGGTGCGCTTGTCTGGTCGGGGGACATTGCGTCCAGCTTTGAGAGTATGCGAAACCAGCTTGCGGCGGGGCTGAACATGGGACTTGCGGGGATACCGTGGTGGACAACGGACATCGGCGGCTTCCATGGCGGCAATCCGGATGATCCGGCGTTCCGGGAGCTTTTCGTCAGATGGTTTGCCTGGGGGACGTTTTGTCCGGTGATGCGTCTGCACGGAGACAGGGAGCCGAGACAGCCGCAGGTGGGCACGACGGGAGGCGCCACATGCCGTTCCGGCGCGGCCAACGAGGTGTGGAGCTACGGGGAAAAGGTGTATGAGATCTGCAGGAAGTATATGGAATACAGAGAGCGGATGCGTCCCTACACGAGAAGGTTAATGAAGGAGGCGCATGAGAAGGGCACGCCGGTTATGAGAACGCTCTTCTATATGTACCCGGAAGACTGTGCATGCTGGGATGTGGAGGATGAGTATATGTACGGCCCCGATGTGCTGGTGGCGCCGGTACTCTATGCGGGACAGACGAAGCGAAGCGTCTATCTGCCCGAGGGCGACAACTGGGTGGAGTTCGCTACCGGGAAAGAGTACACAGGCGGACAGCGGGTGGTGGCGGACGCGCCGCTTGACGTGATTCCGGTGTTTGTGCGGAAAAAGGCAAATAAGTAAGCGGATGAAAGACGTGGGCCAAAGAGCTCACGTCTTTTCGGCTTCACCATGCAAAAAGGTGCACCCCGGCCAAGGCGGATTGTGATACAATGAACGAAACGACAGTGAGAGAAGGAGAAGGATGCATGACAAAATACAGGTTAATCGCCCTCGACATGGACGGCACACTTTTACGGTCAGATAAATCTCTTGATCCTGCTACCATCCGGGACATAGAGGAGGCGGCAGGAAAGGGGATTCAGGCCGTGTACGGCACGGGGCGTGCGATGATCGAACTGCTTTCCTATGTGAGACAAATCCCTTCTATGCGCTACGCCGTATGTCTGAGCGGGGCGCTGGTGTATGATTTTAAGGAGCAGAAGAGTATTTTCTGCCGTGAACTGTCCGGGTTATGTATCGGGGAGATTGTCAAAACGGCACAGAAGTATGATGCTATGGCACATTTTCTGACGGAAAAGGAGTCTGTTGTCAGAATTGACCAAGTAAGTCATATGGCGGATTTTCATATGGGAGTCTACCAGCCGATGTTTCTGGAATTGACCAGAAAGGTTGAAGATATGGCGGCGGAGGCCCTTCGGTATGATTCCATTCCCAAAGTAAATGTGTATTTCCGCTCTGTGCAGGATCGGGCGCAGGCCTACGAGGCATTGAAACATCTGCCGCTTTCCTTTGCCTTTGCGGAAGGGGCGTCCCTGGAGATGAATGCGGCGGGGGTGACGAAGGCAAGCGGCCTGCATGCTCTTGCGTCACATCTTGGCATAGCAATGACTGAGACGGTCGGTATCGGGGATGCGGACAATGACAGGGCGATGTTAGAGGCGGCAGGACTGTCGGTGGCTATGGGAAACGCAGCCGAGGATATCAAGGCTTTGTGCGATGTTGTCACAGCGGACAACGACCACAACGGTGTGGGGGAGGCGATCCGCAGGTATTGTCTGTGAGAGGTCTGACAAGGCGGATGGCAGAACGGAAAGCGCAAGAGACTGATACAGTCAGTGACAGAAAAGTATCAAGGAGGAGAAAGATTGAAAATTAAAATTTTCAATCGCGAGATTTGTGTCTGCGCGTTGCTTGCCACAAACTCGATA
>CARUOB010000027.1:0-31677 GCA_949076555.1 uncultured Lachnospiraceae bacterium
GTATCCGCCATCAGCCCACGCATACCCGCAAGCTGTTTGATCTGCTGGTTGGAACCACGAGCGCCGGAATCCGCCATCATATAAATGTTATTGTATTTATCCAGACCGGAGAGCAGCACTTCCGTAAGCTCTTTATCGGTGTCGTTCCAAGTCTCCACGACAGCGCGGTATCTCTCCTCCTCCGTAATCAGTCCTCTCCGGAAGTTTACGGAAATCTTGTCAACGGTAGCCTGCGCCTCCTCAAGCATTTCCTCTTTTTTAGCAGGCACCGTCATATCGGAAATCGAAACGGTCATCGCCGCCTGCGTGGAATACTTATATCCGGTCGCCTTGATCAGGTCGAGCACCTCCGCGGTCCGTACTGCGCCGTGGATGTTGATGACCTTCTCGAGTATCTGTTTTAACTGCTTTTTGCCTACATGGAAATCCACTTCCGGCTTCAACAGGTTCTCCGGGTCGGTCCTGTCCACATATCCCAAATCCTGCGGCAGAATCTCGTTAAAGAGGAATCTTCCAAGCGTGGACTCCACATTGCCGGACACCTCCTGCCCGTCGGCGTTTTTTCTGGTCACTCTGACGTTGATCCTTGAATGGAGGGTACATGCCTTATTTTCATAGGCAAGAATCGCCTCGTTCACATTCTTGAAGAACTTGCCCTCTCCCATCGCGCCGGGTCTCTCCTGGGTCAGATAATAAATGCCAAGCACCATATCCTGCGAGGGAACCGCCACCGGGCCGCCGTCAGAAGGCTTAAGCAGATTATTAGGAGAGAGCAGAAGGAATCTGCACTCTGCCTGCGCCTCCACGGACAAAGGAAGATGGACTGCCATCTGGTCGCCGTCGAAATCGGCGTTAAACGCGGTACATACGAGCGGATGGAGCTTAATCGCCTTACCCTCAACCAGAATCGGCTCGAACGCCTGAATACCCAGTCTGTGCAAGGTAGGCGCACGGTTTAACATCACCGGATGTTCCTTGATCACTTCCTCGAGCACATCCCATACCTGCGTGTCCAGTCTCTCCACCAGTTTTTTCGCCGCCTTGATATTCTGTGAAATGCCGCGGAATACCAGCTCTTTCATCACAAAGGGCTTAAACAGCTCGATCGCCATCTCCTTTGGCAGACCGCACTGATAAATTTTTAATTCAGGGCCGACCACGATAACGGAACGGCCGGAGTAGTCAACACGCTTACCAAGCAAGTTCTGACGGAAACGGCCGGACTTACCCTTAAGCATATCGGAAAGGGATTTTAACGCCCGGTTGCCGGGACCTGTCACGGGTCTGCCTCTTCTGCCGTTATCGATCAGCGCGTCAACCGCTTCCTGCAGCATACGCTTCTCGTTGCGGACAATGATATCGGGAGCGCCAAGCTCCAAAAGTCTTTTCAGACGGTTGTTTCTGTTGATGATTCTTCTGTATAAGTCATTCAGGTCGGAGGTTGCAAAACGGCCGCCGTCGAGCTGCACCATGGGACGCAGATCCGGGGGAATCACCGGGATCACATCCATAATCATCCACTCCGGCTGGTTTCCGGACTCGCGGAACGCCTCCACAACTTCCAGTCTCTTGATGATACGTGCGCGCTTCTGCCCGGTGGAGTCCTTCAAGCCCTCTTTCAGCTCCGCCGCTTCCTGTTCCAGTTCAATGGACTGCAGAAGCTCCTTGATCGCCTCCGCGCCCATGCCTACCCGGAATTTATTTCCCCAAGTCTCTCTGGCATCCTGGTACTCCTTCTCGGAGAGCACCTGTTTGTAATCCAGATCCGTCTCGCCGCCGTCCAGAACAATATAGGACGCAAAATAGAGCACCTTCTCAAGCACTCTGGGGGAGAGATCCAGAATCAGTCCCATGCGGCTCGGAATCCCCTTGAAATACCAGATATGGGACACCGGCGCCGCCAGCTCTATGCGGCCCATACGCTCTCTGCGGACGCTGGACTTCGTCACCTCGACGCCGCATCGGTCGCAGACAACACCCTTATATCTGATCTTCTTGTACTTACCGCAATGACACTCCCAGTCCTTGCTCGGGCCAAAAATTCTCTCGCAGAAAAGTCCCTCTTTCTCGGGTTTCAAGGTTCTATAGTTGATCGTCTCCGGCTTGGTAACCTCACCTCTGGACCACTCTCTGATCTTCTCAGGCGACGCCAGGCCAATCTTGATCGCGTCAAATGTCATAGGTTGATACGCTTCCTGTTTCATATCTGACATCCTGCATTACCCTCCATCTGTCATATACATGCGGAGAAGCCGTTTTGGAATCTCCGATACTATGCGGAGAATGCCCGCATTCTGGGCATTCTCTGGTGCGAAACTTAGAAATTCTTTGCGAAGCGGCCTATGCCGCAAGCATTAGAATTTCTTTTCGCACGGTTATTCGGTATAAGCCTCCTCGAACGCCTCGTCCGGCTCCTCCTCAAAGGAATCGGCTTCTTCCTCGTCACTGCTTACAAGCTGTCCGCTGTCCTCGTCAAACTCCTGACGCTGATAGCCCATAGAACCGAAGGATTCTCTCTCATAGTCGTAGCCGCGGGAATCACCCTCGATCTCATAACGGTAATCGTTCTCGCCGTAATCGATGGTTTCCATGATCTCCACCTCTGTCTGGTCGTCCCGAAGCACTCTGACATCCAGTCCCAGAGACTGCAGCTCCTTCAAAAGCACTTTAAAGGACTCCGGCACACCGGGCTCGGGGATATTGTCGCCCTTTATGATGGCCTCGTAAGTCTTCACACGGCCCACCACATCGTCGGACTTCACGGTCAGGATCTCCTGCAGCGTGTAAGCCGCGCCGTATGCCTCCAGCGCCCAAACCTCCATCTCACCGAAACGCTGACCGCCGAACTGCGCTTTACCGCCCAGAGGCTGCTGCGTCACAAGCGAGTAAGGGCCTGTGGAGCGCGCATGGATCTTATCGTCCACCAGATGGTGCAGTTTCAGGTAATGCATGTGCCCGATCGTAACCGGAGAGTCGAAGTACTCACCCGTTCTGCCGTCGCGCAGCCGCACCTTGCCGTCCCTGGAGATCGGCACGCCCTTCCAGAGCTTTCTGTGCTCCCTGTTCTTGGACAGATACTCCATCACCTCAGGTAAAAGTTCATCCTTATGCTTCTGTTCAAATTCTTCCCACTCCAGATTGACATAGTCGTTTGCCAGATCCAGCGTGTCCATGATATCATCCTCTTTTGCGCCGTCAAACACGGGCGTAGCCACGTTAAAGCCAAGCGCTTTCGCCGCCAGCGACAGATGAATCTCCAACACCTGCCCGATATTCATACGGGAAGGCACGCCCAGAGGATTCAGCACAATGTCAAGAGGACGGCCGTTTGGCAGATAAGGCATATCCTCCACGGGCAGCACGCGGGAAACCACACCCTTGTTACCGTGACGGCCTGCCATCTTATCTCCAACGGAAATCTTTCTCTTCTGCGCAATGTAAATGCGAACCGCCTGATTCACGCCGGGAGACAGCTCGTCGCCGTTCTCTCTCGTGAACACCTTAGCGTCCACAACAATACCGTATTCACCGTGAGGCACCTTCAGGGACGTGTCACGCACTTCTCTCGCCTTCTCACCGAAGATCGCCCGGAGCAGTCTCTCCTCCGCAGTCAGCTCCGTCTCACCCTTTGGCGTCACCTTACCTACCAGAATATCACCGGCACGCACTTCCGCGCCGATACGAATGATGCCTCTGTCGTCCAGATCCTTCAGCGCATCGTCGCCGACACCGGGCACATCCCTTGTAATCTCCTCGGGCCCGAGCTTGGTATCCCGCGCCTCCGCCTCGTATTCTTCCATATGCACGGAGGTATACACATCCTCCTGCACCAGTCTCTCACTGAGGAGCACGGCGTCCTCGTAATTATAACCTTCCCAGGTCATAAATCCGATCAGCGGGTTCTTTCCAAGAGCCAGCTCACCGCCTTCCGTGGACGGACCGTCCGCGATCACTTCGCCTGCCTCCACATGCATTCCCTTCTGCACAATGGGCTTCTGGTTATAGCAGTTGGACTGGTTGCTTCGGGAAAACTTCATCAGACGGTACTCGTCCTTCTCCCCATCGTCACAGGTCATTCGAATGATATCAGCCGACACAAACTCAATCACACCGGACTTTCTCGCCACCACACAGACACCGGAGTCAACGGCCGCTTTCGGCTCCATACCGGTTCCCACCACAGGCGTCTCCGTAAAGAGAAGGGGCACTGCCTGTCTCTGCATGTTGGAACCCATCAGCGCGCGGTTCGCGTCATCGTTCTGCAGGAACGGAATGAGCGCCGTAGCCACTGAAAATACCATCTTAGGAGACACATCCATGTAATCAAACATAGCCTTCGGATATTCCTGTGTCTCTGTCTTATAACGGCCGGATATATTATTCCTCCTAAAATATCCTTCCTTGTCAAGGGGCGCGGAAGCCTGCGCCACGTGATAATTATCTTCCTCATCCGCCGTCATGTAGACGGTCTCGTCCGTCACGCGCGGATTCTGCGGATCGCTCTTGTCGATTTTTCTGTAGGGCGCCTCCACAAAGCCATACTCGTTGATTCTCGCATAGGACGCCAACGAGTTAATCAGACCGATATTCGGTCCCTCAGGCGTCTCGATCGGACACATTCTGCCATAATGCGTATAGTGCACGTCACGCACCTCGAATCCGGCACGGTCTCTGGAAAGACCGCCGGGACCAAGTGCAGACAGACGTCTCTTGTGGGTCAGCTCACCGAGCGGATTGTTCTGATCCATAAACTGAGACAGCTGGGAGGAACCAAAGAACTCCTTTACCGCCGCCTGCACAGGCTTGATGTTGATCAATACCTGCGGCGAAATTTCCTCCGCGTCATGGGTGGTCATTCTCTCACGCACAACTCTCTCCAAACGGGAGAGTCCGATGCGGTACTGGTTCTGCAAAAGCTCGCCCACCGCACGAATACGTCTGTTGCCCAGATGGTCGATATCGTCGTCATTGCCGATACCGTACTCCAAATGGATGTTATAGTTAATAGAAGCCAAAATATCTTCCTTTGTAATATGCTTCGGAATCAGTTCGTGTACATTCTTGCGGATCACCTCGGCAAGCTGTGCCGGATCTCCGCTGTACTCATCCAAAATCTGCTGCAGCACAGGGTAGTAAACCAACTCCGTGATGCCAAGCTCCCTGGGATTGCAGTCAACGAAATTCGTGATGTCCACCATCATATTGGAGAGAACCTTTACGTTCCTCTCCTCCGTCTGAATCCACACGGCAGGAACGGCGGCGTTCTGGATCGCATCCGCCATCTGCACCGTCACCTTATCGCCCGCTTTCGCCAGAATCTCTCCTGTCTGGGTATCCACCACATCCTCCGCAAGCACATGGTTTCTGATTCTGTTTCTGAACATCAGTTTCTTGTTAAATTTATATCTGCCGACCTTTGCCAGATCATATCTTCTGGGGTCGAAGAACATCGCCATAATCAGGCTTTCCGCACTCTCCACGCTGAGCGGCTCGCCGGGACGGATCTTTTTATACAGCTCAAGCAGACCCTCCTGATAATTCTCAGAAGCGTCCTTCGCAAAACTTGCCTCAATCTTCGGTTCGTCGCCGAAAAGCTCCCTGATCTCGTCGTTGGAGCCTAAACCGAGCGCACGGATCAGCACGGTGATCGGAACTTTTCTCGTTCTGTCCACACGCACATAGAAAACGTCGTTAGAGTCCGTCTCATACTCCAGCCACGCGCCGCGGTTCGGGATCACGGTTGCGGAAAAGAGCCGCTTACCGATCTTGTCATGCCCAATCCCATAATAAATGCCGGGGGAACGGACGAGCTGGCTGACGATAACACGCTCCGCACCGTTTATCACAAAGGTGCCTGTCTGTGTCATCAGCGGCAGATCACCCATAAAGATCTCATGCTCGGTAATCTCGTCCTTCTCTTTGTTAATCAGACGTACCTTCACCTTGAGAGGGGCTGCGTAAGTGGCGTCTCTCTCCTTACATTTCTCGATAGAATATTTGACATCTTCCTCGCACAGCTCAAAGTCTACAAACTCCAGACTCAGATGCCCGCTGTAATCCGAAATCGGAGAAATATCGTCAAACACTTCCTTCAAGCCTTCATCCAGGAACCACTGATAGGAGTTCTTCTGAACTTCAATCAGGTTCGGCATTTCCAGAACCTCTTTCTGTCGTGCATAGGTCATACGCGTATTTCTGCCGGCCGCAGTCTTACGGATCCTGTTTTTTTCCATTGACACTTCACCCCGTTCTTTATGATTGATCCATGCTTCGTCGGAAGCAACACTAAAAAAAGCATAACACACCACAATAGTGCATCATCCATTCTACTACAAATTACCATGGAGAGTCAATGACTTTTTACAGAAATTAAAAAAGAATTTTGAAATAAAACCGTCCACATGCTTATTTTACGCATGTGAACGGTTCGGTTTTTCAGATATGCCAGTCGATTACTTAAGGGTAACCTTCGCACCCTCAGCCTCAAGTTTAGCCTTGATATCGTCAGCCTCTTCCTTGGAAGCAGCCTCCTTAACCATCTTCGGAGCGGAATCTACGAGATCCTTCGCTTCCTTCAGGCCAAGACCAGTAGCCTCACGAACCACCTTGATTACCTTAACCTTGTTCGGGCCAACCTCTGTCAGCTCAACGTCGAACTCGGTCTTCTCCTCTGCTGCCGCTGCGCCTGCATCGCCTGCTGCCGCAACTACAACGCCCGCTGCTGCGGATACGCCGAACTCTTCCTCACATGCCTTTACAAGATCATTTAATTCCAATACTGTCAACTCTTTGATCGCGTCGATCATTTCCTGAGTAGTTAACTTTGCCATGATTGTTTTCCTCCATACTTTTTATTCTTTGTTCACATTTCCTTTCGAGGCTGCCTGATGCAGACCCGGGGTTCCATACGAAACACTTCAAGCACAAACCGCTTATTCTGCCGCGGGCGCTTCCTCTGCGGGTGCCGCCTCTGCCTCTGCAGGCGCTTCCTCCGCTGCGGGTGCTGCCTCTGCTTCCGCGGGCGCCTCTCCGTCCTTCTCCGCGATCTGCTTGATCACGCGTGCGAAGTTGGTGATCGGAGACTGCATGCTGCCAAGCAGTCTGGACAGCAGTTCTTCTCTGGAAGGAATCTTCGCAACTTCCTTGATTCCGTCTGCGTCGTAGGCTGTACCTTCCACGATGCCGCCCTTAACCTCAAGGGCTTCTGCCGTCTTAGCGAATTTGCATAACACTCTCGCGGGAGCCGTAGCGTCCTCTGTAGAGATGGCAAGCGCGCTGGGGCCTTCCAGATACGGAAGAAGCACTTCGCAGTCCGTGCCCTTGAATGCAAAATTCATCATTGTGTTCTTGTAAACCTTGTAGGTGATCCCGGCCTCGCGCAGCTGTTTACGAAGCTGTGTATCCTGCTCCACCGTAAGTCCACGGTAGTCAACCAAAACGACTGACTGCGCGTCTTTCACGGCAGCGGCGATCTCATCTACGATGGGTTTCTTCAATTCCACTTTTGCCATTACATTACCTCCTTATAGATTTTCGTGCCGATAGGAGTTTATCTCAAGCAGGGACACTTCCCTGCCCGCTGCGCCGCCGATGCGTCATTTCAGTGGCATAATCCTCTGCATCGGCGTGTGCATAGATAGAAACATCCTCCCTGAAGACAGGAAGGATGATATAAGTCAATGATATCTCTTCTCTCCTCGGCAGGCGGACTCTTACGCCGACAATACGGCACCTGCTGTCTTCGGCATTTGCTACTATACCAAATCCGTGGAGAGATGTCAACTGTTTTTATCGAGTTGACGCAGCTCTTTTTTTGAGAAAAAGAGCACTGCCAAAATAACCGCTGTCATTCCGGCCATCACATACACCAGTCTGTAATTAAGATTTCCTTCTTTTAAAACGGTTTGAATCGCTTTACGGGCGTTCGGATATTTCTGCCAAAACGCCGGAATCCAGCGATCCGCCATCGGGCCGACCAGTAAATAGGAAAAGGGAATGATGCATTTGGCCACCATACTTCTGGCCGCGTATACTCTGCCCTGCAATTCCTTCGGCGTCTTCAAAATCCATAAGGTTCCCGCCAGTGTATTTACAACAGGCGTTACGAACAGGAACATAAATTCGCCTAAAATAACGAAATGCATGTTATTTCTGATCCCCATAACGCATAATGACACACCCGTCACAATCGCTGACGCAAAAATACTGCGGCCATAAGAAGATTTCATACCCTTTCCGGCAGCGAATAGACTGCCGAGAAGAATACCCACCCCTCCGGCCATCTTTACAAGCCCCATGTCGAAACTGCTGCCCAGAGACAATACCAACGGTTCTGTCAGTGAATCCGAAACATTCAGAAGAAAATTAAAAGCGGCAAAAAATATCATTAACAAGGTCAATCCCCTAACGGAGAATATAAACCGAAAGCCTGCCGAAATGTCCTCAAGGATATTTTTATGTTCCTTTTTCTCTTTGTCCAAATCCGAAAAAACGTATGCCGGTACTCTGATAAAGATTAACATCGCAGCAATAAACGTACATAAGTCAATAACCAATAATCCCTTTAAACCGACAGGGTAATATAAGATTCCGGCACAGACAGGCGCAATGATGCTGCTGATGGAATCAATGATCTGGTTCATGCCTCCCGCTTTCTTTATTTCATTTTCATTTACCAAGGTGGACAAAGAAGCCTGATAGGCGTTATTATCCAGCATATTTGCCGTCGCATTGATAAAATTAAAGGCACAGATTATCCCAAAGTCAAATCTTTCCGTCATCAGATACAGCAGCAACAACGAACTCGTCACGGCAGCGATCGAGTCCGCTGTAAGAATAACCTTTTTCCGATTAAAATAATCACAGATGACACCGCTTAATGGCGCAAAAATAACAGACGGCAATATCGAGCAGAGCATGGTGACAGCCATAGGCGTCGCTTTACCCGTTTCTCCATAAACCCAAACGCTGACGCCGAATGTGGTTAAACTGCTGCCCAAAATAGAAACCAGTCTTGAAATCCACACAACATAAAAATTCTTATTCATCATTCCGGCTTCCCGCACCGCTCATAGCCTCATATCTTTCCACTCAAAAAGCAGAACCGCCGTCACGCATACATAGGCGGCGCCGCAAACCGCTGTGTCCCGGCTCCCGCTTTCGGGCGCGCTTCATACTGTAATCCGAACTTCTGCGCCTCCGTGATTTCCACCTCCATCACGCCAAAGCTGGTCTTGATCTCTAGCACCGTGGAACCGTCAGGCTTGGTGATGATCTGTGTTTCAAGGTCTTCTTCGTCCTTTGTCTTTTCGTTCTTCGCATCCTCCGGAACCGTCATCTGGCCGTCATAGTCGGAAATTTTCTGCAGGCCCTTGCTGTTTTCGTGAATAATGCCGCGCCAGATCAAATCCATCTCCTCCGCCGTGTAAAAACGTGCGCCAAAACCGTTCATATATTTGGCGTACTTGGCCTTCTCTCTGTCTATGTACGTGGAACCGTCCTTCTCGTAAGTGTAATCCGGCACCCCGTCCTTATTAGTAGAAGTCTCGAAAAAGTTGACAAAGTCGTCCTCGTCGATCTCTCCCGCCAGAAAGTCCTTCCAGAACGCTTCACTGCTGGTAAACCGCAGGTTCGCGTCCTGCGGAAACCGCTGTATAAACGCCATCACCTTCTCATACTGTCCCGGTTCCGTATAGGGAAGCCGGAAGCAGTCCTTGTTCACCCACTTGCCGTTCTCGTAATAAGCCTCCTTGCACCAGATCCCTTCCTGCGAGTAGCAGGTGATAAACCAATGTTTTTTCTGAGGATCGTCGGTGGGAAAGGTGGCCTTGGTCGCCTCCCCTGTAAGCAGCTCCATAAGCTCCTCCGGGTCCGTCACCTCCACATCTGTACAATTATCGTTCGTACCGTCTATCTCCTGCGGTTTTTTCCCGGGAACCGCCACACTGCTGCCTGTGGACGTCTGTGCCGTTCCCGCTGCGCCATTCCCGGCGGTCGAAGGATTCACCACACTGCCTCCCGATTCCACCGCGGGCAGGGCCGCCTCGGGAACTGACACATTTGTCATAACCGTTTCCGTGCCGTCAGAATCAGGCTTTCCTTCCGCCTCTCGTCTCATCGCTTCCTTGGCGGCCTGCTTCTCCGCCTCCGCGATCAGCTCCTTGATCTGCTCCTGCAGCGCCTCCTCCGCGTCGTCAAAATCCGCCAGCAGTTTTTCCCATTCCTTTATGGTAAAAGACTGCGCCCCCGTCTGAAAGGTCGGCTCTACCTTTCCTTCCCTCACCTTTTTCGCCATCTCCTCCATGTGGGCAAGGATCTGCTCACGGTAGGTCATATCTTCCGCTTTTTTCTCTTCTCTTTTTTCTTCCGTCTCCGCCTTGCCGGAAGCCGCATCATTTATGACATTTTCGTCATTTTCTCTGCTGCCGCCAAAAAAGGGCTTATCCGCACCTTCTTTACCTGTCCGCGCAGCGCGGCCTGCATATCCCGGCTGTGTCGCATTATGCATCCACGAAGCATATTTGTTTCCTATGTTCATCGCTCTTTTCCTTTCCGGCAAAACATTTCTGTCTCGATCAAATGCGCCTTTACAGGTAATACGATTCATCCGTCCGGAAAGTTTCATTCCATGAAAATATGCCGCATTTTCACTCTCCGTTTGATCAGGATATGTTTTGGAATCGTCTACCAGCTCACAAATCCGTCCTCATCAATCCGCACGCCCTCGGAAATGCTGCGCATATAGGCAAGCACCCGCTCCTTCTCGGCATCCTGCAAAAGCGTGGTTTTGCATCCGCTCTGCAGGCAGGGGATAAACTGATAGCTCACGATTCCCGTCTCGTCAATCGTCACCTCAACCATGCCGGTGTCCAAGGTCTTTGAGTTAAACCAGAAATTACCCAGACTGTAGATCACGGGCACGCCCTGAATCACACCGATGGGCTGGAGACAGTGGGGATGATCCCCGATCACCAAGTCCGCTCCCGCCGCGACCAGCTCCGGCGCCTGCTTTAGCTGCGCCCAGTCCAGCTCCGCCTGATTTTCCGTCCCCCAATGGACATAGACTACCACGAAGTCACTGTTGTCCGCCGCCTCCCGGACCGTCTCTAAAAGTTTCGCCCCGTTCCAGCAGCGGAAAACGCCCGGCGAGGTCTCTGTGGCCTCCTTCGTGTCCGGCGTGTCCAGACGCTCGATCTGCGTCGCAGAGACAAAGGCGATCTTGATGTCTCCCACGATATAGTAAACGGGCTTTCTCGCCTCACCGATATTCCGTCCGGCGCCCACATAGGGAATCCCCGCCTCGCGCAAGGTATCAAAGGTGTCCTCCAGCGCCTCCGGCCCGTAATCGTAGGCATGGTTATTGGCCAGGGAAACAATATCCACTCCCATATCGTTCAGGTACGCCGCCGTCTCCGGCTTTGCCCGGAAAGTAAACTGCTTCTCCTCCAAAGGCGCCCCCCTGTCGGAATAGGCAAACTCATTGTTGAGCATCATAATATCCGCATCCTGCATCCGCGCGGTGACCTCCGGCATGATCCCCTTGGATATATCCCTGCCGGGACCCACTACGCTCATAATGGCATAGTTCGGGTCAAAAAGAATATCCCCCGCGAAAGTCATGGTCACCTGCCCGGGCACCGCCGGCTCTTTCGCATAAATGCCGTTCTCTTCCATATAGGCGGGATCATCCAGCACCTCCTGATATCTGGAAACATTCTCCGGCTCCGGTTCTTTCTCCTTTCCGGTCAGCTCTGCATCGTCTCCGACAGCCTCCGTTTTGTCTCCCTCCGCCTCTGTATTTTCCGCCTCCGGCATCCCGCTCTCCTGATCCGCCTGCACGGCATCCGGCTCTTTCGTTTTCACCGGCTCCATAATCCACTGGTGCGCCGCCAGCGCCAGAACCCCCAACGCCACCGCCGCGGTCAGCGTCATCACAAACGGCAGGAAAAAACTTTTGTGAAACCTTATTCTCTTTTTCTTTTTGTTTTTTTGCGATCTCTTCTTAGCCATGCGACCATTATAACATTAAACGGCCCACATGGCAAAATCCAATCAAGCGTCAAAACATAAAAGAAGAGCAGTATGCCTCGGCACACCGCTCTCCGGTTTCATTCGCTATATTTTGCTTTTCGTGACATCCTGTCTCTTAGTACTTCGCCACGTTCACTTTCACGCCAGGACCCATGGTGGATGCCAGCGTAATGCTTCTGAGATACTGTCCCTTAAGCGCAGCGGGCTTTGCCTTGACAATCGCCTCCATCAGCGCGTCGAAGTTCTCCTGAAGCTTGCTCTCCTCGAAAGAGGTCTTGCCTACAGGTACGTGGATGATGTTTGCCTTATCCAGTCTGTACTCGATCTTACCGGCTTTGATATCGCTGATTGCTTTCGCTACGTCCATGGTAACCGTACCTGCCTTCGGGTTGGGCATCAGGCCTTTCGGGCCGAGAACCTTACCGAGACGGCCCACAACACCCATCATATCGGGGGTCGCTACCACTACGTCAAAGTCAAGCCAGCCTTCGTTCTGGATCTTGGGGATCAGCTCGTCGCCGCCTACATGATCGGCGCCTGCCGCCTCTGCCTCGTTTACCTTGTCGCCCTTGGCAAATACCAGCACGCGAACCGTCTTACCGGTTCCGTTAGGCAGTACCACCGCGCCACGAATCTGCTGCTCGGCATGACGGCCGTCACACCCGGTCTTGATATGAACCTCTACAGTCTCGTCAAACTTTGCTGTTGCTGTCTTTTTCACTAAGGCAATCGCCTCGGCTGTGTCGTACTGCATCGTGCGATCTACCAGCTTAGCCGCCTCCTGATATTTTTTTCCATGTTTCATCTCGAACCCTCCATTACTCTTCTACTGTGATACCCATGCTTCTCGCAGTACCGGCGATCATGCTCATCGCCGCCTCAACGCTTGCCGCGTTCAGATCAGGCATCTTCAACTCAGCGATCTCCTGCAGCTTCGCCTTGGAGATGGTCGCCACCTTCGTCTTGTTAGGTACAGCGGAACCGGATTTGATGTTGCATGCCTTCTTCAAAAGTACCGCAGCAGGAGGAGTCTTCGTGATAAAACTGAAGCTTCTGTCTGCATACACTGTGATAACAACCGGGATGATCACGTCACCCTTGTCGGCTGTTCTTGCGTTGAACTGTTTCGTAAATTCAACGATGTTAACCCCGTGCTGACCGAGCGCAGGCCCGACCGGGGGCGCTGGTGTTGCCTTACCAGCAGGGATCTGTAACTTGATGTATCCTTCTACTTTCTTTGCCATTTCGGCACCTCCTAATAATATTGTGGTTCGGACGCCATTCCACCTGTCTGCCGCAATCTGCGGGACCGCAAAAAGACAAGCTCGGGTTTACGATTGCAGGCGCACAGCGCACTGAACCGGTCAACCGGCTCCCACACCTATCTACACCGTAAAAAACGGGTAAATACCTGTTTCACCATGGTTCAGCCCACGCGATTCGCAACACGCGCTCCGGCCGAACTGTTAACGCATACTTCTGACTTCCGCAAAGCTGATCTCCACGGGAGTTTCTCTGCCAAACAGCTCCACGTTGATGGTGGCTGTCTGCTTGCCATAGTCGATTCTCTGCACAACGCCCACGGTGTCCTTCCAGACGCCCGCAACCACCGCAATGGTGTCGCCCTCCGCGAAATCGACGCTCATATTTTCCACTTTAATGCCAAGAGGCTTCATTTCCGCCTCCGTCAGCGGCACCGGCTTGCTTCCCGGTCCCACAAAGCCCGTTACGCCTCTGGTATTTCTCACCACATACCAAGTGTCGTCATTCATAATCATATTAATCAAAACATACCCGGGGAACATCTTTTTCTGAACAGTCTTGCGCGCACCGTTTTTCAGCTCCGTTACATCCTGCATCGGCACTCTGACCTCCAGAATTTCTTCCTCCAGATGTCTGTTCTCGATCGTCTTCTCTATGTTGGCTTTCACCTTATTTTCATATCCGGAATAAGTATGCACAACATACCAATTCGCCTCTGCCATACGGACCCTCCCTGTCTTTAAGAAAATTGTCTTAAAATTTCAGTGTAGTAATGAAATCCACGCCGTACTGCAGGCCAAAATCCAACACCGTGATAATTGCCCCCACCACAAGGGAAATAACGACAACTGCAACAGACTGTTTCAGGAGGGAATCCTTATCGGGCCAGCTGATTTTTTTAAACTCAGCCTTCACGCCGTCAAAAAACCTGACTGCTTTCTTATCTGTTTTCGCTGATTCTGCCATAGCTTAATATCTCCTTTTCAACACGACGAACGTTTACTTCGTCTCCTTATGCAGGGTATGCTTCTTGCAGAATCTACAATACTTCTTGATCTCCATCCTGTCAGGATGTGTCTTCTTATCCTTTGTCGTATTGTAGTTACGCTGTTTACATTCCGTACATGCCAATGTGATCCTTGTGCGCATCTCGCCACCTCCACCTGTATTACGATTCGTTTGATCTGTATCTCTCATTTTTTGAGCATAAAAAAAAAGACCTTACTCTCTTCTCGCTCACACAATATATCATACCATATACCTTAAAGTCAACCGCTTTTTTGCATTTTCTCCCCAAAATTCACACTTTTTTTATAATGCCTCTTAATAAAATACCACCATCATACGATATATATTATAATTCCGGAAATACTTGCTTTTTTCGTGGAAAAAATGATAAAATAATGTTATGCCTATACTATTTAGGTAGGAACGCCCACTCAAGATACCTTGCAGGCTACGGATGGCCGCAGGAGGTATCCGTTAAGCTTTCACGGAAGAAAGGAGGGCATATGGCTTACAACACCATCAGCAACACAGCAAACGTCTACAATTTCTATATGACGTCCTATGCGCCGAAGTCCAGCACACCTTATGACACACATAAGAAGAGCGAGCTTCGCAGCGTATATAATTCGATTGTCAAAATGAGCAAAGAGTCGCCTCTGTTCATTTTAGACACCAGCAAAGAATCCCGGGAATTTGCAGTAGGCATAAAGGAAAACGCCAGAGAACTCCGCAATACCATTGCGTCTTTGGGCGGTCTCGACGAGGAAGAGCTTCTGAATAAAAAGGTGGCTTATTCCAGCAACGAAGAAATTGCCACCGCAAAGTATATCGGCTCCAGAAAGCCGGAAGACGATTTCCCATCCTATGAGGTCGAGGTAAACCGTCTCGCTTCGTCTCAGGTAAATCTGGGAAAATTCCTTCCCGGTGACGCGCCTGCCGCGCTCGCTCCCGACACCTATTCTTTCGACGTTGGGATCGAGGACTTGAGCTATGAATTTCAGTTCAGCATTAAGTCAAGCGACACAAACAGAGACGTACAGGCACGCCTGTCAAGGCTGATTAACAATTCCAACATCGGCATGTCGGCACAGATCATTACCGACGAAAAAGGTGGCTCTGCCCTGCGTATGGAGTCAGACGCTACCGGCTTAAAAGACGGCAAAAAAATGCAGTTCCTCATTTCCGACCAGCGCACAAGTAAGACGGCCGGCGTGGTGGATTATCTGGGGCTTGACTATGTCGCTTCCCCGGCGGCCAACGCTTCGTTTCTGGTGAACGGGGAGGAGCATTCCTCCACCAACAACCACTATATGCTGGACCACACATACGAATTGCAGTTTAAGGGCGTGAGCAGCGAGGAGGGTGAGACCGCTTCGATCGGCATCAAGACCGACGTGGAATCGCTGGCCGAAAATATTAACACGCTGGTAGGCGGATACAACTCCTTCCTTCAGGCAGTTTCCGAGTACAGCGGCGTACAGCCAAAAAGCGACCGCCTGTTCCACGAGATGAGCAGCGTTGCGAGAGTTTACGCGAAGGGGCTCACCTCCGCGGGACTGAACCTGAATCTGGACGGCACTCTGGAAGTAGACAACAACGTGCTGCGCCAGAAGGCTACCAGCGAGGACGCCAAGGAAGCGTTCTCCTCGATGAAGGGCTTTACCAACTCTATCCTGCGCAAGTCGAATCAGGTTTCCTTAGACCCGATGCACTATGTGAACAACGTGATTGTGGCTTACAAGAATCCCGGTAAGAACTTCGCAAGTCCTTACATCACAAGCGCGTACAGCGGTATGATGTTTAATAGCTACTGCTAATACCCGAAAATTTACGGGCTGTTGCTATGCAGATCGGTCTTCTGCAAAAGCGGCAGCCTTTCTTTATGCGCAGGGATATTTGCCCTTTCGCAGCGCCTAAGCCGCGCGGCGGGCGAAGAAAAATCGCAGCAGTTCAGCCTTCGGCTTCCCTGCAAGGTTGTATGATAAGGAGTTGTTTCATGAACAGGCAGTCATCCGTTTTCAAAGAAATCCGCACCCACGGCACGCAGTCGTTTCCCTGCGCCGCATACCGCACCCACTCTTCTGGTCGGGGCACGCTCGTCAAGCACCACTGGCACGAGGAGGCGGAGATTCTGTACTTTTCCGGCGGAAAATTTCGTCTGGAAATCAATATGGAATCTTTTCCCGCACATGCGGAATGTTTCTATTTCATCAACCCCGGCGAGCTGCACAGCATCATCACCGAAAGCTCTGACAATCACTGGGAAGACGCCGTGGTTTTCTCCCCGGATATCCTTCGCTTCGATTCCTGTGACGGCGCGCAGATTCAACTGGTGAATCCGATCCGGAACGGCAATCTTCTTTTTCCGCGCTGTATCACGCCAAGACATCCCGCGTTCGCGCCGCTCAGAAACGCCTTTCTGGACATTATGCACGCTTTCGGCCGGATGGCGGCGGACCCGGTTTCCGACAGCACACTGGTCACGGACGACTTAACCAGTCAATTATACATTAAGTCTTCTCTCCTCTATATACTCGCCACCCTCTCCTCCCACAGGCTTCTTTCGCCCACGGAGAAAAACTTCGACAAGCGGGTGGAAAGCGTCAAAACGTCCCTCACCTATATCAGGGAACATTACAGGGACAAAATATATATATCCGATCTGGCCGGGCAGGTAAATCTAAATGAACAATATTTCTGCCGGCTGTTTAAAAAGGCAGTCGGCTGTTCCGCCATCGCATATATCAACGAATACCGCATCAAACAGGCCAGACGGCTGTTGGAGGAAACGGAACTGCCTGTGACGGAAATCTGTCTGGAATGCGGTTACAACAATCTCGGAAATTTTCTGCGGGAATTTCGCAGGCACACGGGAACCACTCCTTTGCAGTATCGAAAACACCAAGGCACGGTAGAGTCATAATAGTGTAGTTTTTAATCATATAATCGTAAGACAGCCGCCATATAAATCATTAAAATGTATCTTAATAACACAAAATCTCTCAGGAGGCACGATTATGATAAAAAAATGGTGGCACGATAAAGTAGCATATCAAATTTATCCGAAAAGTTTTTATGATTCCAACGGCGACGGCATCGGGGATATTCCCGGCATAATCAGCAAATTGGATTATCTCAGGGATCTGGGAGTGGATATCCTCTGGCTTTCTCCCTGCTACCGCTCTCCTCTGGCCGATCAGGGCTATGATATCTCCGACTACTACAGCATTGATCCCCGCTTCGGCACCATGGCGGACATGGAGCGCCTGATCGCAGAGGCGAAAAAACGCGATATGTACATACTCATGGATCTGGTGGTCAACCACTGCTCCGACGAGCATGAATGGTTCCGCAAAGCCTGTGAAGATCCCGACGGAAAGTACGGCCGCTTTTTCTATCTGCGTGACAAGAAGGAGGGGGAACTTCCGACCAACTGGCGTTCCTACTTCGGCGGCACTGTCTGGGAAGATCTGCCGGGCACAGACAAACAGTACCTTCATGTCTTCCACAAAAAACAGCCCGATCTGAACTGGGAAAACCCTGAACTGCGGGAAGAGGTCTATAAAAACATCAACTGGTGGCTGGACAAAGGACTCGGCGGCTTCCGCATCGACGCCATTATCAACATCAAAAAAGCCCTGCCTTTTCGCAGTTATCCCACGGACAGGGACGACGGCCTGTGCAGTATAGATGCCATGCTGGAAGAGGCGTCCGGCATCGGCGCCTTCTTGAGCGAGCTGCGCGACCGCACTTTCAAAAAATACGACGCCTTTTCCGTGGGGGAAGTGTTTCACGAGAAGCCCGGAGAACTGCCTGATTTCATCGGAGACAACGGCTACTTCTCCAGCATGTTCGACTTCAACGAGGCAATTTTCGGCCACAGTGAAAAGGGCTGGTACGACGCCTCACCGATCACGCCGGACGACTATAAAAACTGCTGCTTTGCCGCTCAGGAAAAGACCGGAAAGATCGGCTTTCTCTCCAATATCATAGAGAACCACGACGGCCCCCGCGGCGTCAGCCGATACATACCGGAGAGCGACTGCTGTGACAGGAGCAAAAAGATGCTTGCCGCACTGAATTTCATGCTGCGGGGCATCCCCTTTATCTATCAGGGACAGGAGCTTGGCATGGAAAATCTGCCCTTCTCGTCCATCGACGAGGTGGACGACATCTCCTCCCGGGACGAATATCAGGTGGCTTTGCATGCGGGTCTTTCCGAAGCGGAAGCGTTAAGGGCGGTAGCCGCACACAGCCGGGACAACGCGCGCACGCCCATGCAGTGGTCCGGTCAGGCAAACGCCGGATTTACCGACGGCACGCCCTGGTTAAAGGTGAATCCCAATTATACCAGCATCAACGCGGCGGCGCAGATTGGGGACGAAGATTCCGTGTACGCCTTTTATAAGAAACTGATCGCGCTTCGCAAAAACCCCGTCTACAGGGAGACCGTCGTTTACGGTACTCTGGAGCCGATATGGCGGGAGCGGCACAATCTGATGGCGTATTACCGGAAGGGAGAACGGACCCTGTTGGTAGTCGGGAATTTCCAGAAAGATACGCAGGAAATTACGCTCCCCGCGCCGTATAAAAAGGTACTTTTAAACAATGATAAGAATATCGTGGAACATGACGAAACGATTACCCTGCAGGGGTATCAGGTTTTGATTCTGGAAATGTGAAGGAGGCAGCTATGAAAAAAACATGGTGGAAAGAAGCGGTGATTTATCAAATATATCCGCGCAGTTTTATGGACAGCAACGGGGACGGCATCGGTGATCTGCAGGGCATTATCAGCCGGTTGGATTACCTCAAATATCTGGGGATAGACGTGATCTGGCTCTCCCCGGTCTACAAGTCCCCCAACGACGACAACGGCTACGATATCAGCGATTATCAGGATATCATGGAAGAGTTCGGCACCATGGCCGACTTCGACGAACTGCTGAAAGCCGCCCACGACAGAGGGCTTAAGATCGTCATGGATCTGGTGGTAAATCACACCTCCGACGAGCACAAATGGTTTGTGGAAAGTCAAAAATCCGTCGATAACGAATACCGCGATTACTACATCTGGCGCAAAGGAAAAGATGCCGCAACGCCTCCCAACAACTGGGGTTCCTGTTTCGGCGGCCCGGCATGGCAGTATGACGAAAAAACGGATATGTATTATCTGCACCTGTTTTCTAAAAAGCAGCCTGACCTGAACTGGGATAATCCGAACGTGCGCCGTGAAGTATTCGATATGATGACATGGTGGTGCGACAAGGGCATCGACGGCTTCCGCATGGATGTGATCAGCATGATCTCCAAGACAGCGCAAATGCTGGACGGCGAAGTGCACGGTATGTACGGTGATTTCGGACCCTACTGTGTCCACGGACCCAATGTACACAACTATTTGCGGGAGATGAACGAGAAGGTATTGTCCCGATACGATATCATGACGGTCGGTGAAACCGCCGGTGTGACCACGGAACTGGCAAAACAGTACGCGGGAGAGCACACCAACGAGTTAAATATGGTGTTCCAGTTTGAACATGTGGAGAGCGACGGCAAATACGGCAAATGGACGGACGAGAAAATGCCCCTCACCACCCTGAAAGAAATTTTGTCCCGCTGGCAGACCGACTTGTACGACCAGGCATGGAACAGCCTGTTCTGGGACAATCACGACCAGCCCCGCGCCGTCTCCCGATTCGGTGACGACCGCCCTATGTATCGGGAAGTATCCGCAAAAATGCTTGCCACATGCCTGCACATGCTGCAGGGCACGCCCTACATTTATCAGGGAGAAGAGCTTGGCATGACCAACTATCCTTTCAAAAGCCCAGAGGATTTCCGCGATATCGAGAGCATCAACGCTTACCGGGAATGGTGTGAAGGCGGCGCGTTATCGCACGAAGTCTTCTGGCCCTGCATCACCTTTAAGAGCCGCGACAACGCCCGCACGCCGATACAGTGGGACGACTCCCCGCAGGCAGGCTTTACCACGGGTACGCCTTGGATTGCCGTCAATCCCAACTACAGGGATATCAACGCCAAGGCCGAGACGGCCGACCCGAATTCCGTCTTTCATTATTACAAAAAGCTGATCGCACTCCGGAAATCCTATCCCGTGATCGTGTACGGCAAATACGAGCCTTTGCTTTCGGAAAGCGAGGAACTGTTCGTCTATACCAGAACGCTGGAACAGGAAAAACTTTTGGTCGTGTGCAGTTTCCGTGACCACGAGACGCATTTTTTGATTCCCGACGGGTTCGCCGGGGCGGACTGCCTGATTTCCAACCGGAACCGGACCTATGCCGACGCTGCGGTCACGCTGGCGCCTTACGAGGCGTTCGTGCTCTATGTCAACGCGTAAACACATGGTTCCTTTCCACTCGCTCGACTGTCCGAAAAAGAGTGCGTATCTTGATTGGGTCAGGCGAACGAACGACAGGCTTCACCATATCATACCAACGGGAAAGACGTTGCCGAATACGCAACGTCTTTCTTGATCACAGCAATATAACATCCGATTTAATTACAGCGGAATGTTCCCGTGCTTCTTCTTCGGGTTCTCCGTCTGTTTATTTTTAAGCCCCCGCAGCGCCTTCAACAGCGCGTTTCTCGTCTCCTCGGGCTTGATCACCTCGTTGACATAGCCTCTGGACGCCGCCACATAGGGATTTAAGAATCTGTCCTCATACTCTTTCTTGCACTGGGCACGCATGGCCTCGGGATCGGCCGCCGCCTTGATCTTTCTCTTGAAAGCGATGTTGACCGCGCCGTCCGCCCCCATCACGGCGATCTCTGCAATGGGCCATGCGTACACGATATCGGCCCCCATCTCCTTGGAGTTCATGGCGATATAAGCGCCGCCGTAAGCCTTTCTCATAATCAGCGAAATCTTCGGCACGGTGGCCTCCGAGTACGCGTAGAGTATCTTCGCGCCGTGGCGGATGATGCCGTTGTGCTCCTGCGCCGTGCCCGGCAGGAACGCGGGCACATCGATCAGTGTGATGAGCGGTATATTAAAGCAGTCGCAGAAACGGATAAACCGCGCTATTTTGTCGGACGCATGGTAGTCGAGAGAACCGCCCATGGAGTTCGGCTGGTTCGCCACGATACCGACAACCTTACCTTCCATCCGGCACCACCCCACCACCGCGTTGGTGGCGAACTCCCTCTGCACCTCGAAGAAACTGCCCTCGTCCACGATACAGTCGATCACTTCCTTCACGTCATAGGCATGGCGGGAATTATCCGGCACAATATCTTTGATCTTGGCCGCCTTCGCTTTCAGGATATTGTCCTGTCTCGCGCTCTCGCCTCTGCCAAACACTCTCCCCACTCTTGAGGGGATGCTCTGTCTCTCCGGCGTGTTCACCACGGGAGGCTTCTCCATCCAGTTGCTCGGCAGATAGGACAGGAGCTTGCGCACGCCCATCAGACACTCGTTTTCGGTGTCGTAAGTAAAGTGGGACACGCCGCTCTTCTTCGCATGCACCTGTGCGCCGCCCAGCTCTTCCACCGAGACTTCCTCGTTGATCACCGTCTTGACCACGTTTGGCCCGGTGATAAACATTTTCGAAATATCCTTCACCATAAAGATAAAGTCACAGATGGCAGGCGCATAGCAGGCGCCGCCGGAGCATGGTCCGAGAATCACCGCGATCTGCGGGATCACGCCGGACGCTTTCGTATGCCGCAGAAACATGCCGCTGTAACCGCTCAGAGAGGAAATGCCCTCCTCAATCCTCGCGCCGCCGCTGTCGTTAATGCAGATCAGGGGCGCTTTCATCACCATCGCCATATCCTGAATCCGGCATATCTTAAAGGAGTGGTACTCACCGAGCGTACCGCCGATCACCGTAAAATCCTCGCTTGCCACAAACACCTGTCTGCCGTCGATCTCACCGTAGCCCGTCACCACGCCGTCGCCGGGCACACGTCTTTTATCCAGATCAAAATCGTCGATACGGGACTCCAGGAAGCCGTCCACCTCCACAAAGGTGCCGGGATCAAGCAGCATCTCAATCCGCTCTCTGGCCGTCAGTTTTCCGTTCGCATGCTGCTTGTCGATCTTGCTCTGGCCGCCGCCGAGCAACGCTCTCTCTCTTCTCCTGTCCAGTTCTCTGTTTGCCTCATTCCAATTCATAGGGCGCCTCCATAAAAATTCGGATCAGCCGACTCGAAATGCTTCGCATTTCTCGTTCGCTTCGCTCGCCATAAGGTCTCGTGCACTGTCGCTCATGCAAGCATGGCGACGCACCCGATCCCTTCTGTCTCTGCTGATCTGAAAATACTTTGATATTCAAACTATCAAGGAATATTATAGGCAGAGCCTTGTTCCTTGTCAAGACTCTGCCTGTAAAAATTTGGTTATGATTTTGCAAACAACCAAGACTGATCTGTTACTCCGGCACAGGCTGCGCGGTCAGGCCAGCTCTGTCTGCGCTGCCGCAAGCGCCTGCGCGATCACCTTGTCCATGTCATAATAGCGGTACTGCCCCAGCCGTCCGCCGAAGATCACATGGGGCTTCGATTTCGCAAGCTCTCTATACTTCTCCATCAGCTTCTCGTTTTTCTCATCGTTGACCGGGTAGTAAGGTTCCTCCCCTTCCTTCCACAGCGCCGGATATTCTCTGGTAACCACTGTACCGGGCTGTGTGCCGAACTCGAAATGCTTGTGCTCGATCACTCTGGTATAAGGAATTTCACGCTCCGTATAATTCACCACCGCATTGCCCTGATAATTATCACAGTCTGGAATCGTCTCTGTCTCAAACCGCAGGGAGCGGTACTCCAGATGGCCCAGCGCGAAATCGAAAAACTCGTCGATCATTCCCGTATACAGCACCTTATCATAGGTGTTGCCTTCTCTGTCTGTCAGTAAAATGCGCCCGTCCCGCTCTTCTTCGGTCACAAGCTCCCGGTAGGACACACCCGTCTTCACTTCAATGCCCTCCAGCATTTTCTCTACCATTATGGTATAGCCTCCTACCGGAATCCCCTGATATCGATCATTAAAATAGTTGTTATCATAGGTAAAGCGAAGCGGCAGCCGTTTGATGATAAAGGCAGGCAGCTCCCTGCAATCCCGTCCCCACTGTTTCTCGGTGTAGCCTTTTACCAGTTTCTCATAGACATCCCGGCCCACCAGAGAAAGGGCCTGCTCTTCCAGATTTTTCGGCTCTGAAATGTGAAGGTCCGCGATCTGTTCCGCAATTTTTTCCTTGGCCTCGGCGGGTGTCGACACACCCCACATTTTGCTGAACGTATTCATATTGAAGGGAAGATTGTACAGCTCCTCCTTATATCTGGCAATGGGCGAATTGATATAATGGTTGAATGTCGCAAATTGGTTTACATAATCCCATATCCTTTTGTCGGAGGTGTGGAATATATGCGCGCCGTAGCGGTGCACCTGTATGCCTTCCACTTCCTCTGTATAAATATTGCCGGCTATGTGCTGCCTCCTGTCAATCAGGCGCACCCGCCGGCCCTGTCTGTTCATTTCGCGGGCAAACACAGAGCCGTACAGCCCTGCGCCCACAATCAAATAGTCATAATTCATATAATCTCCAATCCACATGGAGAATGCCTGTCCCCCGGCATTCTCCTATGCGAAATTCAGCACTTCTTCACATAGCATCCTCTGCCGCTGCGTTTTAAAAGCGCTTCCCGCATTATTCTTCTGCTGCCTTGTACTTATCGAGCTGCGCATAATCCTCCATCAATTCAAGCGCTTTCTTCCGGCCGGTTTTATTCAGCTTCACATAATACTGCATCACGCGGTTTTCCATGATCTTACCGCCAAGCAGGCTCTTCTGGTTAATAGGTGAGAAATCCACGGGATTTAGGTTCAGCCTGTCACACATGCGGATCACTGTGCCGTATGCCATACCCTCAATACCCCTGTCGAGCGCGGTAACCAACGTAGAGTACGGTATTTCCATCTCAATCGCAAACTGTCTGACGCTCTTATGCTGCTTTAAAATTTCTGCCTTTAAGATTTCTGCCTTTGTCATAATAGACCTCCTTATCACGTACTATTTTCTTTATGAGAAGAGGTCTGCTCCTCTCCGCTTGGAGATAGTATAGCATATTTCTGCCAAAAAAGGAACCACCTACCGCTTTCGCCAAACGGAATATCGTGATGTTTATCAGCTTTCCGCCTTCCTTTTTGTACTTTTTGTACAAAAAGCCCTATCGGCCCCTCTCTTCCTCCCATAAAAACCGTATTGTCGCCGCGCAGAGAAGATGATAAAATATACATAACTAAAAAATATCACAAAAGAGGTGTTACTATGTTACCCGTTTCCGTGTGCATGATTGCCAAAAATGAGGATAATCACATTGAAGAATGTCTGAAAAGGCTTCGGCCCTGCCGCTTCGAAATCATCGTGGTGGACACCGGCTCCGTGGATCGGACCGTGGAGATCGCCCATAAATACGCGGACAAAATCTTTCATTTCGCATGGTGTGAGGATTTTAGCAGCGCCAGAAACTTTTCCATCCAGCAGGCGGCCAACGACTGGGTGCTGATCATCGACTGCGACGAGTATCTGGAAAATGTCAATCTCGCACAGTTGGAAGATTCTCTCGCCGGGCGGCGTGAGGCCGTGGGGATGGTTACCCGCAACAACCCTTACACCGTACAGGGTTCGCGCTCCATTATGTCAGAGCGCATCGGCCGTCTCTTCAACAAAAAGTACTGCCACTTTGAAGGCAGCGTTCACGAGCAGGTACGCACCATGCAGGGGAAGGAGCCGGATACGTTCCCCATTCCCCTCACCTTTTACCATGAAGGCTATGTGGGCGAATCCGACAAGCGGATGCGGGCTACCAGAAATCTGGAAATGCTGCTGCACGACCTGGCGCAGAAAGGGCCAAGCCCCTATATCTATTTCCAGCTCGGGCAAAACTACATCTCCCTAAACGACATGGAAAAAGCCGCCCACTATTACAAGCTCGGGCTTGATTTAAACGCCGATCCCGGTTCCGATTTCGTCCAGAGCATGGCGGAAACCTACGGCTACTGTCTGGTGGATCTGGCCAAGTACGACACGGCCATGTCCCTGCGGGAAAAGTACGACCTCTTCTCCCACCGGGCGGATTTCGTCTTCCTGATGGGTACGCTCTATCAGAAAAAGGGCGAGTACGCCAAGGCCCTCGAAGAATTTAAAAAGGCCACCTCACTCACGGCTTACTCCCGCACGGGCGTCAACAGTTACCGCGCCAATTATCACATCGCCGAAATTTACGAGCGTATGGGCGATACGGAGCAGGCGAAAGCCTATTATAGAAAATGCGGAGATTACGATCCTGCCATCAGAAAGCTCAGGGATCTTATCGTCAGAGAAAACGACGCATGAAAAAATCGAGCAAAGCTCGATTGCGAGATTCGCTTCGCGAACTCGAATAGGTGAAGGAATTTCCTATCGCATGAAAGGAGAAATCTTGTTTCCGCTGTCCGTATGTATCATCGCTAAAAATGAAGAAAAACATATCGGGGAATGCCTCAGATGTCTGTCGCAGTATGGTTTCGAGATCGTGCTGACGGACACCGGCTCCACAGACAAAACCCTGGCGATTGCCGAAAAGTACACCGACCGTATTTATCACTTTGACTGGTGTGACGATTTCAGCGCCGCCAGGAATTTCTGTGTGCAAAAAGCCTCCCATAATCGGATACTTTCCCTCGACTGTGACGAATTTATCGAGCGGCTGGACGTATCTGCGCTGGAACGCTGTATGGAGCAGCACCCGGACCGCGCAGGGCGTATTCTCATCCGCAGCCGTTTCCTGCGCGACGGCCAAACTTCCCACGAACTGACACGGATCAGCCGTCTGTTCGACCGCAGATACTTTCACTTTAGCGGGGCCGTCCATGAGCAGTTGGCACACCGCGACGGCAGCCCCAACGCCATATATGACGCTCCTGTCACAATTCTCCATGTGGGCTATGACGATACCGAAGCGGACATGCGGGAAAAGTCCCGCCGCAACATTACCCTTCTCGAAACACAGCTTGAAAAAGAAGGCCCTGACCCTTATCTCTATTTCCAGCTCGGACAGAGCTATCGCAGGCTGGGGGATACCGAGAAAGCCTTTTCGAGCTTTGACGCCGGTCTTTCCATGGAAGTAGATCCCACCCTCGACTATGTAAAAACCATGGTGGAATCCTACGGCTACACGCTCTTAGACCTAAAGCGCGCGCAGGATGCGCTGGGGCTTGCCGAGCTTTATGACGTATTTGCGGTGCGGGCGGATTTTGTCTTCCTGATGGGATTGGTTTATATGAATAACGGCCTTTTCGACGCCGCCATTGCCGAGTTTGAAAAGTCTGCTGCTATGGAAGAGTTTTCCGTAGACGGGGTAAACAGCTATATGGCATACTACAATGTCGGTGTGATCTACGAGTGCACCGGGCACATCGGGGAAGCACGGACATATTATCAGAAATGCGACGGCTACGCGCCCGCAAAAAAGCGGCTGCAAGCGCTTTTGGAAGACGCGTAACGCTCTCACCCGAAAAGTGCATGGACCGGCTCACAGGATAGATTTAGCTCCGTATAAGCAGACTCGAAATGCTTCGCATTTCGAGTTCGCCTTGCTCGTCATAAGTCTTCCGGAGTCAGCGCTCATGCCAGCATGGCGCTTCCTTCGTCAGTCTTCTGACTCTGCTTATACGCGCAAATTATCTTAACTTCCAGATGTCTCTGTTGTACTCCTCGATGGTTCTGTCAGAGGAGAAGAAGCCTGCCTTGGCGATATTCACAAGCATCATCTTTCTCCACTTCTCCTGGTCCTCGTAGTCCGCCATCATCTGATCTTTGGTCTTGATATAGTCCTCCAGATCCAGAAGGGTCATGAACCAGTCTTTGTTTAACAGCTCCTTGTAGAGTCTCTCCAGATTCTCCTTGTGTCCCACCTTCAGTGCTTCTTTGCTGACGATAAAGTTCACCGCCTTCTTGATCACGGGCGACTTCTTATAGAAATCTTTGGACACATAATCCGCCTTCTCGTAGTGCTCAATCACCGTCTCGGACTTCTCACCGAAAATGTAAATATTGTCGTCGCCTACCAACTCGTGAATCTCCACATTCGCGCCGTCGGAAGTGCCGAGCGTCACCGCGCCGTTTAACATGAACTTCATGTTGCCAGTGCCGGACGCCTCTTTGGATGCCAGAGAAATCTGTTCGGAAATGTCGCAGGCCGGAATCATTTTCTCAGCGTAAGCCACGTTGTAATTCTCCACCATAAGCACCGTCATATAAGGGCTTACATCGGGGTCGTTATTTACAATCTCCTGCAGCACCAGAAGCAGGTGGATGATATCCTGCGCAATCACATAAGCGGGCGCCGCCTTCGCTCCGAAGATAAAGGTCATGGGTCTTGCGGGCTTTTTGCCGGCCTTAATCTCCAGATATTTATGAATGATGTAAAGTGCGTTCATCTGCTGTCTCTTGTACTCGTGCAGACGCTTACTCTGAATATCAAAGATGGACTCCGGATTCAAGGTTACGCCCTCGGCTTTTTCTACATAAGCCGCCAGCTCCTTCTTGCGGTTCATTTTAATCTCGGCAATGCGATTAAGTACTGCCTCATCGTCCGCAAACTCCAACAGCTTCTCCAGATTAGCCGCGTCCTTCTTGTAGCCGTCCCCGATGGTGTCGGAAAGGAAAGACGCCAGCTCACGGTTACAGGATAAAAGCCATCTTCTGAAAGTAATGCCGTTTGTCTTATTGTTGAACTTCTCCGGGTAAATCTTGTAGAACGCATGCAGCTCCGTATTCTTTAAGATCTCCGTATGGATTGCCGCCACGCCGTTCACCGAGAAGCCGTAATGGATGTCGATATGTGCCATGTGCACCCTGTCGTCCTTGTCGATGATCTGCACCTTGGGGTCTTTATACTTCTTCGCCACGCGCTTATCCAGTTCTTTGATGATCGGCACAAGCTGGGGCACTACCTTCTCCAGATACTTGAGCGGCCATTTTTCCAGCGCCTCCGCCAAAATCGTGTGGTTTGTGTACGCGCAGGTCTTGCTCACGACCTCGATCGCCTCATCCATCGCGAACGCCTTCTCGTCCACCAGAATGCGGATCAGCTCCGGAATAACCATGGTCGGGTGGGTGTCATTGATCTGAATCACCGCATGTTCGTACATGGTTCTCAGATCATACTGTTTTTCCTTCATCTCTTTTAAAATCAACTGCGCCGCATTGCTCACCATAAAATACTGCTGGTAAATACGCAGAAGATTTCCCGCCTCATCGGAGTCGTCAGGGTAGAGGAACAGTGTCAGGTTCTTCTCGATATCTTCTTTGTCAAAGTCGATGCCCTTCTTAACCAGACTCTCGTCGACAGACTCGACGTCAAAGAGTCTCAGCTTATTCACGCCGTTGTCATAACCAATGACATCAATGTCATAAAGCCGGGAAGTCACCTTCTTCTTCCCAAAGGCCACCTCAAACGTCGTGTCCGTCTTCGTCAGCCATGACTGCGCCTCGATCCAGTCGTTCTTCTGGGCTGTCTGCAGCTTGTCTTTAAATTCCTGCTTGAACAGTCCGAAATGATAGTTCAGTCCGATGCCCTCACCGGGAAGCCCAAGAGAGGCAATGGAGTCAAGGAAACATGCCGCCAGACGTCCCAGACCGCCGTTTCCAAGAGAAGGCTCCGGCTCCACTTCCTCTATTTCGGAAAGCTGTTTGCCGTTTTTCGCAAGAATCTTCTCCAGATTGTCATAGATCCCCAGATTAATCAGGTTGTTGGACAAAAGTTTACCGATCAAAAACTCTGCGGAAATATAGTAGATTTTCTTCTCGCCCTCAATCCGCTCCGATGCGGCCATCAGCTTCTTGGAAAGCTGCAGAATGCTGTAATAAAGCTCTTCCTTGGTGCAGTCGGCAACGGTTTTGCCGTATCCGCTCTGTGTCTGGCTCTCTAGCTCCTGCTCCAGATTCATTACCAGTACGTCTCTTTTCAGGTTACTTGCCTGTGCCATGTTGAAACCTCCCTTTTCCTTTACTATTTCTTTGCTACATGTTTGTTTTTTATACTATGTTAATTATATTATCCAGTTCTGTCTTTTCGTAAACCAGCGGTTTCGCACACTTCTCTGGTCTCTGAGTCCGTCCGTCTCCTATATCCCGCCGGTGTTTTCCTCCTGTGCAGCCATCAGAATATCCTCGTATTTCATCCGCACTAGCTCATAGTCCAGCACGATCTGTCTTCCTTCGCCGCCGTCCAAAAGACGTTTCAACTCTCCCACCGCCTCCGAGGCGATCCGCTCGAAATTCTGCCTGACCGTGTTCATCTGCTTGCCCGCATAGCCCATCAGCGTGATGCCGTCGAAGCCGCAAACCGGACGGAATATATCCATATCCATCAGTGCCCGCATCGCGCCAATCGCCATCAGATCCGAAGCGCACACCACGATATCCTTTTTCTTCGCATACCGAAGTGTCAGGTTTCTGGCCTGCAGTTCCGAAAACGCCCCGTTCCTGACAAGCAGCGGTATCCCCTCTTCCGCAGCCAACCGCTGTACGCCCTTTAAACGCTCCCCGGTGACATAACCGTTTTTCTTTCCGGCCAGATAGAGAATGCTCTTTCCCTTATTCTCCTTCAGCGTCTTTTTCGCCACATCGTACTGCGCCGCCGCCTGATCAATCCAGATGGCGGACGAAGAGGCGTTCACGAGAGGCGCGTCCACAGTCACGATCTTGAAAAACTGCGAGCCGATCAATTTTTGAAGCACCTTGTCATCCTTCGACATGCCGAAAATGATAAGCCCCGTAATGCTCTGGGAGCGCAGATAGCGCACCACCTCGTCCAGACTTTTATTTTTCAGCATGGAGTCGAATATCGTGATCACATCCAGATTCAACGCCACTGCCCGTCTGATCGTGCCCGCCATATACTGCATATTGATCTCGTCCACAGCCTGCGACACATTGCCCAAATTCAAAAGCAATGCAACCCTGCCCGACTGCTTGGAGGAAAGCGCCGCCGCAACGGAATTGGGTACGAAGTTTAATTCCGCCACCGCCTGATTTACTTTTTTCTTTGTCTCCTCGCTCACATTCGGGTAGTTGTTAAGCACCTTCGAAACGGTGGAAATCGCCACGCCTGCCTGCTTTGCTACATCTTTGATCGATACCATAATTTTTCCATTCTGAAACGATACCTGTGTCGGAACATACCCGCCGCTGTTTTTTCCGCGCCGCGCCTACAATCCGTTCTTGGAAATCGTTTTCCAAAACAATCATATAACAAAAGAGTGGTTTTGTAAACCACTCTTTTGAAAAATTCATGTTTATTTTTATCAATGTGAAACTTGCAAACACTTAACAAGTTTTTTTCGATCTTAGTGTCTTCTTTACGCTTTTCTCACCAGATGTCTCGGCAGTCCGTTCACAAACAACGGCTGCAGCTCACCCATGATGAGAGGTCTCGCATACTTCACATAGTCGTCCGTCAGGCCCTTGCCGTCCGCGGTAATCCACTCGTCGGGCACGTTTCTCTCCACATTTGCGATGGCGTGGATATCGTAAGCGCTGGTACCGCACTGATACGGATCGTCCCCGTTTCTGTCAAGGGTGATCATCATGCCGGTCTTGCCCTCTTCCGCAGCCATCACCGCGTCATGGCCCACCTGGAATGCCTCGTTGATATCCGTCAGGGATGCCATATGAGTCGCCGCTCTCTGCAGGGTGGAGAACTCGATCGCGCGGGTCTTAAGACCTGTCTCTGCCGCAATCCTGTCAGCCAGCATAGTCGCCGTACCGGACATCTGCTTATGGCCGAACGCATCCACGGCAACTTCTCTGCCGATCTCGCATACATATCTGCCATCCGCAACTTTAACACCCTCGGAAACCGCGATTACTACGGAAGACTTCTTCGCAGCCAGCTCCTTCACGTCCGCAAGAAACTTGTCGATATCGAATACCTTCTCGGGCAGATAGATCGCGTCGCAGCCTTCACAGTCGTCGCCCTTTGCGAGCGCAGCAGCCGCCGTAAGCCATCCTGCGTTACGTCCCATAATCTCCACGATACAAACGGTAGGCTTCTTAGCGCCGAAGGACGCGTTGTCGCGGATAATCTCTTTTAAGGAAGCCGCAATATATTTCGCCGCGGAACCGTAGCCCGGGCAATGATCTGTCACAGGCAGATCGTTATCAATGGTCTTGGGCACGCCCATGAATCTCTGAGACTTGCCGTGAGCCGCCGCATAGTCGGACAGCATCTTAACGGTATCCATGGAGTCGTTACCACCGGCATAGAACAGGCACTCGATATCATGCTTCTCCATGATCTCAAACACCTTCTCGTAAACGTCCTCGTGTCCCTCGATCTTCGGCATCTTGAAACGACAGGAGC
>CARUOB010000027.1:31687-36006 GCA_949076555.1 uncultured Lachnospiraceae bacterium
AAAACGCGGAAGGCGTTCTCTTCAAGAGTTCGATCCCCGTCTCGTCATCCAGATACTCGCCAAGATCGATCATTCTGTCATCCAGAAATCCCTCGATACCGTGAACCATACCATAAATCTTCTTCACGCCCAGCTTCTTCGCCGCAGCGTACACACCCGCTACAGAAGAGTTGATAACGGCTGTGGGGCCGCCGGACTGACCAACAACAATATTTCCTTTCATGTTTGCTCTCCTTTATTAATAATAATTGATTTTGATTTACGCTTCATAGTATACCAAATATTTCCGCCTAAAACAAGTACAAGCTCGGAAATATGGGACAGTCTGGGTATCAGTTCAGCCGCGGCAGCATAGTCCTATATCCTCATTGTATTTGCCTTTCAAACATGCTACACTCTAATGTGTATTGCATCAGACTACGAAATATCATTCGCACATTGCGGGAAAGGCATACTTTTATATGGAAAAATACGTTCTGAGCTGCTGTTCAACTGCCGACCTTCCGATGGAACATTTCTCGAAGCGCGGCATTTTTTACGCCTGTTTTCACTATGAACTGGACGGCCGGGAATATACGGACGATCTGGGCCAGAGCATGTCCTTCGAGCGCTTCTATCAGGCCATGGCGGACGGCGCGGAAACCAAGACTTCACAGATCAATGTGGCGGAATTTACGGAATACTTCGAACCATTCCTCCAAGCCGGAAAAGATATTTTACATCTGTGCCTTTCTTCCGGCATCTCCGGCGTGATCAACTCCGCCATGGGAGCCAAAGAAATCCTCGCTGAAAAATACCCGGATCAAAAGATTTATATCGTGGATTCTCTGGCCGCGTCCTCGGGCTTTGGTCTGCTGATGGACAAACTGGCGGACCTGCGCGACGAAGGCATGTCCGTTGAAGCGCTCTACCAGTGGACGCTTGACAACCGCCTGCGCCTGAATCACTGGTTCTTTTCCACCGATCTCACCTACTATATCAGAGGCGGCCGCGTTTCAAAAACCTCCGGCACGATCGGAAATATGCTGAATATCTGCCCGCTCTTAAATATCGATCATATGGGAAAACTGATTCCCCGCTATAAAATCCGCACCAAGAGGAAAGTCATGTCCACGATCGTGGACAAAATGGAAGAGTGCATAGAAGAGGGAACCGACTACAGCGGCAAATGTTATATTTCACAGTCCGCCTGCTATTCAGACGCCAGATTCGTTGCCGACTTAATCGAAGAACGTTTCCCGCATCTTAACGGCAAAGTCGTCATTCACAACATCGGCACCACCATCGGCGCCCACACCGGCCCCGGCACCGTCGCCGTATTCTTCTGGGGCAAAGAACGAACCGATTAGAAAGTGCAGAGAATGCGCCATGCAGTGACCTGAATCCATCTGTGCAGAGAATACCGCTTTTCAGTAACCTAAATCCATCCATGCAGAGAATGCGAAGCATTCTCTTAAGCGAAACATAGAACTTCTTAACGAAGCAGCCTGTGCTGCTGAGTTTTAGAAGTTCTTTTCGCTTTGTTATTCGCCGCAGTAATAAGCAAAATATCTGTCCCGGACCGCCTGATACGCATTTCTCGGCGGATAAATCTTTTTCCCGGTGTCCATGCGGATCTCCTGTCTGCCGACACATTCGATATGTTCCATATTCACAAGATAAGCAACGCCCACCCGCATAAACTCGGGGTAAGGTTCCAGCATCTCCACAAGCCTTGCCATCGTAACGCGAAGCGTACACTGGCTGCCGTCCGCAAAGTGCAGATATTGAAGCTTGCCCTGCGCTTCACAGTAGATAATATCATCCACCGCCACACGCTGCACCCTGCCGTCAACCCGCAGCAGAACATACCTCTTGCGCTCCTCTTCTATCTCTGTCAGAAGTTTGTCCAAAAGGGGAAACAACTTCTGTGCGTCAAGCGGTTTCACTAGATACTGCGCCGCATCCACCTCAAACGCGTCGAGGGCATGTTCTTTGGAGGTCGTCAAAAACACAATCCTGCATTGGTTTCCCATACGCCGCAGCTCTCTTGCCGCCTCGATTCCCAGTTTATCCGGCATATAAATGTCCATGAGAATCAGATCAGGAAGATACGCTGCCTCCTCAATCTTTTCTAAGAGCGCATCTGCATGTTCAAAACATTCCACCTTGAAATCCGCCTTAGGACGGCTTTCCCGATACTCTCCAAGCATTTGCTCCGTCTTATGCAGTTCTTCTCTCTCGTCATCGCAGAGCGCAATCAGATACATGGATTCTCTCCTGTCACCCAACCGTCGTAAGTTGCCTTTCGGCAGGAATGCTCATAACCAGACGGAAAATAAACACGCCGTTGTCATTTTTAAAATCGTACTCCCCGTCAAACTTTTTCACCGTCTTGACAATACTCATCACACCGATCCCGCCTGAGTCCTCTGGCCTCGGCAGCCCCTTTTCAAGCGAAGTCTCCACCCTGCAAGTATTGCTGCAGTATATGACCAGCTTATTTTTCCTTTTTCTGATCATCAGCCTGATGACGCTTTCGCGCCCATTGGCTTCTTTTCTCGCCTCCATACAGCCGTACAGGGCGTTCTCCCATGCGTTGGCCAGTATGGTTATCAGATCAATGTTTGGAATACCGGGATCGCTGCCAAGCGCCACATCCAGCATGACCTTAATGTCTTCCCGCTTTGCCTGCGCTGTGTATGCGGAGAGAATCCTGTTGACAGCGGCATTCTCACAGATCTTTTCCGAGGCTCCGTCCTCTTTGTCGGCCGCCAAAAGCTCCATATTGCGTTCCAACAGCCGATGGCTCATTTCCAACAACTGATTTTCCTGCATATACGTTTTTTCTATGCCGATATGCAGATAAAGCCGGAACACAAGAATCTGCAAAATGCCCGTCAGGAAAAAATTCATGGCGATCTGCATCAGACGATAGGGCGTCTGCTCTTGACTATTCGGATTCAGTATAAAAGCAATGCCTAAGAAGAGACTCAGCATCATGACCGCCACGCTGAACCGGTCCAGCTCGTTTTCCACGTAGTCAGAAAATCCCCGAATCGTGCTTTTCACTTTCCTGTCTATAAACCACGCGATCAAACCAAGCAGAACAATGCGTCCCAGAATATCAGCCCACACATTTTTGTTGAAAAAGAATACCGCAATCTCAATGCCGCCGATCATATACACCGATATCAGATAAAAGACAAGCGCCAGCTTATACAGCGAAACGTATACCAAGTCACGACTGATCCATACGGCAAACACGCTGAAACATACATATGTCACAAACGCTCCCATACGCGCGAATACTTTCCAAGAAAGCGCATACCAGATACATGTCCCGGCAATCAAAGTCACATAGAGGCACAGGCACAAAACAACCGTCTTCTTTTTTTCAAATCTCGATTCGCTGATCAGAAAGAAGAGCAGAATCGTCCCTCCGATACTGATTATCATCCGCATCAGCGCTATCGCAACAGAACCGCCCAGCATCCGTTTTCCCCTCCTCCTGCGCTTGCATCTCGTCGTCCATTTCTTCTATCATACTACACGAAATGATGCCGTGCGCTCTTGGGGTACGGATTGCACTTTTTCCGGTATACTTTGTCCTGTTCGTTTACATAATATTCCTCCTAACGCATCAGATACATAAAGTATCCCCCATAACCGATCAGCATAAGCAGGCCCCCCATGCGTCCCAGCCGCTTTTTCCGAAAGACACAGAGCCATAAAAGCACCGCCGCCGCAACGCACACGATACCGTCTGTCAGAAATGCCGACGCATATGCAACCGGCGTAATCAGCGCCGAAGTGCCCACCACAAAGAGGATGTTGAAAATATTGCTGCCCACGATGTTGCCCACCGCAATATCCGCCTTGCCTTTGATCGCCGCCGTCACGCTCGTCACAAGCTCCGGCAGGGACGTGCCGAAGGCCACGATGGTCAAGCCCACCAGCCGCTCGCTCATGCCGAAAATCAGCGCAAGCTCTGTGGCCGCGTCCACCGCCACGTCGGAACCCAATACAATCATCACACCGCCCAGAACGATCAGCAGAAGCATCTTCCAAACCGGCATCGGTTTTCCCTCCGGCATCTCCTCCGGGAGACCGCCGCCCTTTTTTGCAATGACAAGCAGATATCCAAGATAGCAGAGCATCAAAGCCCAGAGAATCAAACCGTCCGGGAAATGCAGCAGATGATCCCCCCCTGCGCCCATGGCGACGAGAATCACCGACACCAGAATAACAAAGGGGATCTCATACCTGACCGTGGTTTTCTGCACAGCCACGGGGGTAATGAGCGCGGTAAGTCCCAGAATCAGCAGGATGTTCATAAT
>CARUOB010000028.1 GCA_949076555.1 uncultured Lachnospiraceae bacterium
ACCCACGCGTTACTCACCCGTCCGCCACTAAAATGATACAAGATTTGACCGAAATCGCATCAGCGTATCATTTCCGTTCGACTTGCATGTGTTAAGCACGCCGCCAGCGTTCATCCTGAGCCAGGATCAAACTCTCTAAAAAATATTGATCCGGGTCAAAATAAGCACTTAGCTCTGAGCAAATCCCTTCAGGATTTGCTCCTTTTGTACCCTTAAATACTGTTTGTTAGTTTGTATCGTTCGATACTTTCTGAAAATCTTCTCTTTTTGGAATCTTTTCAGGGTTGCATTACTGTTTATTTGTCAAGGTGCTTCGGAGCAAATCACTATGTGATTAACTCCTGAAGAATGTTTCGCATTCTTCTCTGTGTCATCCTGCTTTTTAAGTATTTCCCGCAGGCGACTTTCATATAATAGCAGAAGAATAATTGGATGTCAACGGGTTTTTAGGAATTTTTTTGAATTTTTTTGAAACCTTATTTTTGAGGAAATCAAAACACATAAATTCCGAAATGAGCCAGCGCCTTGTATGAAAAATATGCAAGCAGACAGGCTTCTGCCGCGCCCATTACCGCGCCCAATACTTTGTTGATGCCGCTTATTATGGAAATACTTCCGACCGCCAGCAGCGGTGCAAAAACCAGGCGGCACAGTTTGAAAAGGATGCCAAGCAGAACCAGCGCAATAATAGATGCCGTCAGAATATGGGTTGATTTGCTCATTGCGCTGGTGACTGCAAGAAAGACCAAAGCCACACACGCCAAAGAAATCACACCCGACAAAAGGTTGACAATTTCCTGCATCATGCCACAGGCATACCCGCCCTTTATCCTCCATATAAATAGCAAAACCACAACTGCCGCAAAGGCAGACATAACCAATTCCTGTTTCATCGCAATTTTAACCTGTTTTATCTTCACTGGAAACTGTGCAATATCTTTACAGTTCTGATGCAAAATCCGTTTCAAACAATCTGTCATCACGAAATTTTTACATACCCATCATGTTCTTACGGTTCCGGCAGAGCACGCTTCGGCCTGTATCCGGCAGTTATCTCAATTCTATCGTATCAATGGAGTCCGGCGTCACTATCATATAGGTGTAGGACGCGCTCTGCGGTATCATCATCAGAGCCGTCTTGTTAAATTTTCCGGTATATTTTTCCGCCCCGCGGCTGTTGTAGATCCGGCAGTCGGACTCATTATATATGATAATCTGATCATCATGGAACAAAATATCTCTGCATTCTATATCGTACTCAATGGAACAGACAGAATCGCCCGACTTATGGTATACGTCCAGCCGGTATCTGCTGCCGTTCTCCCTGCTGTTAAAGACAAGCCCTACATATTCGCTCCCGTAATAAACGCCCCTCACCTCTTCGTCAAGCAGTTTCTCCGCTAAGCTGACGGGCTTTTGCGCGCCGCCAAAAAACATAATCCGATCGTCGGACACTGCAAAGAGAGAACGGTTATCAAGAAATCGGGCAAACGGAACTATCGTATCTATGTAATCATAACCGCTCACATAATTGTCCGTATTGTTCTGTCCCACCGCGCCAAAATTATAAAAGGCAACGCTGGACTTCATATGCCCGCTGTCCACATACAGATAGGAAACACACACAAGCTCCCCGCTCGGTGAGATCGACACCTCCGCCGGATAACCGCTTTCCTTCATGGTCGTCCGGAAGCGTACCAGTTCATTTCCTTTCGCATCATACAGACAAATCAAAGTGACATTTGTGTCATCAAGCACTGCTGCCACCACACCGCCCGCAGACACGCAAAAATCACGCACCGGCCGGTTGGTTGTGATATTGCCCAGCACAGATTCCGTGTTCATCACATAAATCTCCCTGCCGTTATAATCTCCAACCGCCACCACGTTCTGGTTGATATCCACCATGGGATTCTGCATTTCAAAAGTCTGGTTCCACACCGCATTGCCTTTGGTATCCATACAGCTTATTCCATCCTTGCTGTAAGTAAGAAGATGCGATGCAAAGGGCATCATCTGCGCTTCGGACGGGATCTTGATTTCCACGTTTAAAAGCTCCACGCTTTCCGTATAGATTTTGTTCTGCCATTGTATATAAGCTACCGCTCCCAAAGCGGCAAACAGCACCAGCACGAGAGTCACCCTGTAAAACACGGTAAATTTGTGGCTCTTGATCTTTTCCCGATAGCTGATTCTGGGCTGCTTTTGTTCCTTGTCCCGCTTCTCTTTTTTTCTGAAATATTCTCTGATATTTGCCATCTGCCGTATCCTTAAATTCCGGTTGCTGCCGTTCCTGCGGCTTCGCACCGCTCATTGCCAACGCGTACATTATACCACAGGCTTGCGTACTTTTCTACGGCAGGATGATTCTTTGCCCGGAGCGGATTTTGTCGGGATCTGAAAGCTCGTTTATTTCACAGATCTTTTCCACGCGGGAGATGTCACCGTAAATTTTCTGGCTGATTGTATAGAGCGTGTCTCCCTCTTCCACTTCGTAATATCTCGTTATACTTCTGGAAAGCGCTTCCTCGTTTTCTTCCTCATTCTGTTCCGCCGCCTCCTTTTTGTCTTCCTCCCCTGTTTCAGACAAAGCTGTCTCCTCCTTCGGTGCGTCTTCTGTCTCCGCCTCCTGACCTGACTCTGTCTCCTTCCCGGAATTTTGCGCATCCGTCTCATCGGCCTTTTTTTCGACAGATTTCAGAACGCCTTCCTCATTCGTCTCTTTTTCTTCGAAATCCGCTTTTTGGGAATCCTCATCTTGCCCGCGGTCCTCCGCCGTCTCAAAATTTTCATCCCGGATCTTGTCTTCTGCCTGCCCGTCAGCCACCGTGCCTTCCGGCGTTTTTGTCTCCCGCTCAACCACAATTCCCTTGTCCTTTGACGGGATTCGCTCCTGGTCTTCCGCCGTCCTTTCGGCCCCCGCATCCGATGCCGTTTCTCCCGCCTCCTGATTTTCTATGGCGAAGAAAACCTCCCTGGCGGAGCGGTTCAGTTCCTCCATCTTGTCATAGCTGTCTGTAGAGGTGATTACAATAGCCACAAGCACCACCAAAATCAGACATAACTGCACTGACATGGCCCCATGGGGCATACGTTTTTTCTCTTCTTTCGGAAACTGTACCGGAGCAGGCTGCCTCTCCTGTCCATTTGCTTTTTCCGCAATCCGTTTTCTGTCCGCACTGCCTGTCCACTCCAACAGGTAATTCTGCATCGCTTCATTGTTATCATAAAACACCTGAAAACCGGTTGTCCTACATTCGCCGTCAGGTTCCCGCACGAGAAAAACCGGCCCTGCCTGCGTGAGTCGGCATACCAGCTCGTGAAGCGGATCATATGCCGCAAAAGCGGCAATCCCTTTTTCTCTGCCCGCCCCGTAAACATAGAGCTTTCTGCCGTTCTCCAGACGTGATCCGTAAAAATAAATTTCGGATAATTCCAAAGAATCCGACTCACGCCTTAAATATGACAGGACATACTCTTCCACATAAATATGATATTTTTTCTTTCTCTCCTCTGTAGCAAAAAACGTCGACCCGGATTCCATGTTTTCCCCCTGCGCCTGTTATTTGTTTTCTTTTGTGGCGAGTATATCACATCTCCTCCGAAAAAAATGTCGTAAGGCGCGTCAACTGACAGGGCCGTTTACATTCATGCATAAATTCCGTCTCCGCCGCATATAAACAGGTCTGAAGCGCTGTGCATAAACGTGCAAATGCCGCCACGTATGTTACATGACGGCATCTAATCTTCTATATATTATTATCTATCAGTTTCTATGACAGCCAAATTACAATTCAGACTGCCCAACTGATTTTATAAAAACTGATAAATCGTCTCCGCTTCATAATCTTTCCCCGGCCCGAACACCGCCTGCGGAAAATTCGGATGATGAATATGATCCGGAAAATAATGCGTCTCCAGACAAAATCCCGTGCGGGGCACATAACGCGCGCCGCCTTTCCCATCCTGATCGGCAATGCAGTTTCCTGCATAGAACTGCATACCCGGCAGATTGGTAAACACTTTCATTCTGCGTCCGCTCTCGACATCCTCCACCTCGGCAGCCTCCCGCATCGTGCCGTCAGCTCCGTCGATCACAAAGTTATGGTCATAACCCTGCACCAGTTTAAGCTGCTCGTAATCCGCGCCGATCTCCTTGCCTATCTGTTTCATCTCGGTAAAGTCCAAAGGTGTACCCGCCACCGGTGCAATCTCTCCAGTGGGAATTGCCCCCGGAAGCACCGGCGTAAAATTGGCTGCACGCAGCCGCAAGAACTGTCCCTCTATGCTGCCGGAATCATGTCCCGCCAGATTAAAATAAGTATGATTGGTCAGATTGATCAACGTCTCCATATCGGAAACCGCATGATATTTCAGTTTTAATTCATTGTCATCCGTAAGCGCGTAAGTCATGGTGATCTTTTTATTGCCCGGAAAGCCCAGTTCCCCGTCCTTCCCCTCGATCGAAAGCCGCAGACTGTCCCCGTCCTCCTCCGGCGTCCAAAGCCCTTTATGATACCCGCCGTCCATATCGCTGTGCAGATTGTTCGGACCGTCGTTCACAGGCAAATGATATTCTTTCCCGTTTAACGTAAAAGCCGCACCGCCTACACGATTCGCGTTCGGCCCTATGGTCACGCCAAAAAAACTGGGATTGGAAAAATAATCCTCCGCCTTGTCAAACCCCAAAACCACATCGGCAAATTCACCATTCTTATCCGGCGTCAAAAGACTCACAACCGCCGCTCCGAAGTTCGTGATCTTTGCCTCCACGCCATTCTTGTTTTTCAGGGTATACAAGTATATCTCTTCCCCCGTTTTCATTGTCCCGAACTTCTCTTTTATAATCCCCACTTCCCGGTATCCTCCTTTATCTACGCTTCATCCCACAACCGCCAATCCGGTCTGTCACAGTTCCACCCGGCCCTCCAGCGCCCGCAAAAGCGTCACCTCATCAATGTATTCCAAATCGCCTCCTACCGGTACGCCGCTGGCGATTCTTGTCACCTTAATTCCCGTCGGTTTGATCAGTTTGCTGATATACATCGCCGTAGTCTCGCCCTCCAAGCTGGAATTGGTCGCGATAATCACCTCCGTGATCTCTCCCTCCAGCCGCTTCATCAGCTCTTTCAGTCTGATATCTCCCGGCCCGATTCCCAGCATGGGAGATATGGCGCCGTGCAGCACATGATAAACGCCTGTATATTTTCCGATCTTTTCATAAGCTGCCAGATCTCTCGCATTTTCCACCACCATAATGACGCCGTGATCCCTGTTCGCATTTGCGCAGACCGGACATATTTCTTTGTCCGTCAGGGTAAAACACTCCTGGCAGTAACGAACGTTTGCCTTAGCCTCCACAATCGTCCTAGCCAGCCGGTCCACTCTGGACTGGGGCATATTAATCAGGTGAAAAGCAAGACGCTGCGCCGATTTATTGCCGATCCCCGGCAGTCCTGCCAACTCCTCTATCAATTTGTTGATATGTCCGCTGTAAAGTTCCATATTTAGAAAAATTTCAACCTTTCGTCAGGACTTCGACTCACCTGTACGGATATTTAAAAAGGCAGACCTCCGCCAAGGCCTAACCCGCCTGTCATCTTATTCATGACTTCGGAATTGGCCTCCTCCGCCATGCGCAGCGCCTCATTTGCCGCTGCCATCACCAGATCCTCCAGCATTTCGATATCATCCGGGTCAACGACCTCCTCGGAAAGTTTCACCTTCGTCACCTCCCGCTTACCCGTCACGGTAACTTCCACCGCGCCGCCGCCTGCCTTAGCCGTAAACTCCTTTGTTTCAAGTTCTTTCTGGCTTTCCTCCATCTGACGCTGCATTCTCTGCGCCTGCTTCATCAGATTACTCATATTGCCGGGCATTCCACCGCCCGGAAATCCGCCTCTTTTTGCCATTTTCCCTATTTTCCTTTCCTGTATTCCATACATTCCATATATATGCGCGGAGAATGCCCGTATTTTAGGCATTCTCCTGTGTGAGAAAAGTCTGCAAAGCAGACTTAGTACTTCTTCGCGAAGCAGCCTTTGCTGCGAGTGATTAGAAGTACTTCTCACACTATTCTTCCTCTATCTCCATATGAATCAACTGTGACAAGTCCACATAACTGTGTTCAAAGGTTTCCCTGTCCGGCACTGTCTGTATCGTCACATCGATCTCTTTGCCCGTCAAGTCCGCCAAGATCTGCTCCAATAACTCCTTATGCCCTTCCTGCCGCAAAAAATAATCGGAGGCCAGCCCGTCTTCCATAACCACCATCAACCGGCTGTCCCCGCCCAGACTTAATCGCGCGTCTTTTAGATACTGCTTCATGGGCATATCCGCATTCGCAATAACATCCTGCCACCGCTCCACCGCTGCCTGCACATCCTCCGGTATGGCTTTCGGCAAAGGCGGGCGGTCTTTCACCGGAACAGGAGCAGGAACACTATCCCCTGCTCCCGAAGCCGCCACGGCCACGACACCGTGTTCCAACTGCTCCTCTATGACCCTGATCCGCTCCGCCACAGAACCGATATCCTGTTCCATATCAGGCCTGCAAAGTTTGACCAGCGCAATCTCAATCAATATTCTCTTCTGCGGCGCATATTTGATCTGCCCTGTAAGTTCCGAGAAAATGCGGATATAGCGCATAAGTGTTTCCGTCTTCAGCATCCCGGCTTCTTCCTTTAGCCGAAGCAGATTATCGGAAGATACATCTATGATATCCTCGATATCATCGGAGGATTGCAGAAGAAGAAGATTTCTTAAATACCATGTAAAATCTGTCACAAACTGAGAAAGCTCCCGGCCCTGCATAACGATTTCTTCCAGAAGTCCGATGCATCCGGTTACCTCCCGCCCGATCACATGGCGCAAAAGTCTGCTGAACACCTCCGTATCTACCGCACCAAGCACATCGAGCGCTTTATCATAAGTCAACTCCTGCCCGAAGTGAAAAGCAATGCACTGATCCAGCAGACTCAGCGCATCGCGCATGGAACCGTCAGCCGTCTTCGCAATATAGCGGAGCGCCTTCTCTTCCACCTGCACCTGCTCTTTTTCCATCAGTTCACGCAGTCTGCCCGCGATTGTCTCGATAGAAATCCTGCGGAAATCGTAACGCTGGCAGCGGGAAAGTATGGTGATCGGTATCTTGTGCACCTCGGTAGTCGCCAAAATAAAAATCACATAGGACGGCGGCTCTTCCAGCGTCTTTAACAGTGCGTTAAACGCGCCGATGGAAAGCATGTGCACCTCGTCGATGATATAGACTTTAAACCGGCCCTCCGCCGGCGAATAGGACACCTCGTCCACGATTTCACGAATATTGTCCACGCCGTTGTTGGAGGCGGCGTCGATCTCGATCACATTCATACTGACGCCCGCCGCAATCGCCTTACAGCTCGCGCATTCCCCGCAGGGGCTTCCCTCTACGGGGTTCTCGCAGTTCACCGCCCGCGCAAATATTTTCGCTATGGAAGTCTTACCCGTACCTCTCGTTCCGCAAAACAGATACGCGTGGCCGATGCGGTCCGCCTTAATCTGGTTTCGCAGAGTGGTAACTATATGCTCCTGCCCTTTCACATCCTCAAAACGGCCCGGGCGGAACTTACGATACAGCGCTGTATATGACATAAAGTTAATCTCCGTTGCTGCTGTTTACGCCTTAACAAACCTAATTGCACCACAATCTGATATGGCGTGGACAGCGGTTAATCTCCGAAGCTGATGCCCACCATCTTTGCCTCCTGAACAATGGTGGCATCAGGTGATACCATTTTCAGCTTGCCAGCCACTTCCTCGAGCGGCACTCTCACGATCTCCCTGTTCTTATAGCCTACCATAAAGCCGTACTCGCCCTGCAGAATCAGCTTGCCAGCCTCCGCACCCAGTCTGGTAGCAAACACTCTGTCATAAGGACAAGGGCTGCCGCCGCGCTGTGTGTGCCCGGGAACCGTAACACGCACATCCATGCCTGTCTTTTTCATAATCTTATCCGCAATTTCATAAGAAACAGAAGGATAAGGGTACTCTTTCATCTTCTCTTTGTATTCCTTCTTGGAAAGTTTCGCGTCCTCCTTGGAAATCGCGCCCTCCGCTACCGCCATGATCGTGAAGCGGGAGCCTCTCTGGGAACGTGCTTTAATCGCCTTGATGACTCTATCGATGTCATAGGGAATCTCAGGAATCAGAATGATATCCGCACCTCCTGCGATGCCGGCATTCAGCGTAAGCCATCCAACCTTATGTCCCATAACCTCCACAATGAAGATACGGCCGTGTGAGGACGCCGTGGTGTGAATGCAGTCGATGCAGTCCGTGGCGATATTCACCGCGCTCTGGAAGCCGAAAGTCATATCCGTTCCCCACAAGTCATTGTCTATGGTCTTTGGCAGCGTGATGACATTAAGCCCCTCCTCGCGAAGCATATTCGCCGTTTTATGGGTACCATTGCCGCCCAGAATTACCATGCAGTCCAGCTTCAGCTTATGATAATTCTGCTTCATAGCCTCCACCTTATCCAGTCCGTTTTCGTCCGGCTCACGCATCAGCTTAAAAGGAGTTCTGGAACTGCCGAGAATGGTGCCGCCCTTCGTCAAAATGCCTGCGAAATCATGCCCCGTCAAAATCCGAAAATCCCCGTAAATCAATCCCTTATAGCCATCCAGAAAACCGTAAATCTCCACATCTTCGCTGCTACAGGAAAGGCATTTCACCACGCCTCTCATGGCAGCATTCAAAGCCTGACAATCCCCACCGCTGGTCAACATTCCGATTCTCTTCATCCCGCATCCTCCTTACTATACCCTTTACGCAAAATTTTTCTGGAAAATGCCTTTTTCTTGGCATTCTCCTGTGTGAGAAAGCCTGTCAAGCAGATGTAAACCTTCTTCCCACACGCTCCACATACAATTATAGCGTATTTCTCCACGTGTCACAACTTTTATTTCACAGATTTTCCTCTCCGGCGGCCTTCTCCCCGTCGTCCATTTTTATCTGTAAAACCGCTTCCGCCGCCTGCATTTCCCTGCGCTGCTGCTTTTCTATCCGGTTTCTCTCCCGCAGCTCTTGAAAGAATTTTTTCAAGATCGTCTGACATTCCTCCTCCAGAATGCCTCTGCGCACAATCACCTGATGGTTGAACGCCTGCATTTCCAGAATATTCAGAATCGAGCCGCCGCATCCCGCTTTCGGATTCATGGCCCCTATCACCGTCTCCGTCACCCGCGCCTGCACAATCGCTCCGGCACACATCTGACATGGCTCTAACGTCACATAGAGCGTACACTCCTCAAGCCGCCAGTCCCTCATCGCCCGGCTCGCCTTATTGATTGCCGTAATCTCCGCATGGGCCAGCGTATTCTTGTCTGTGTTGCGGCGGTTGTACCCTCTGCCGATGATCTTGTCCTGATATACGATCACACAGCCGATCGGCACTTCCCCGAGCGCATATGCCTTTTTCGCCTGCTTTATGGCTTCCTTCATATACTTTTCATCCTGTGTCATGCCGTCCTCCCTGTGTGGGCTGCCATTTCCCCAAACACAAATCTGCGCGCCACCTGGCGCACCCGCTCAATCACCTCTGCTGCCACCGCGTACATTATATCATATCAGATACACAAAAGAAATTCATTGATTACAGCCTCCAAGCAGACCATTCTGCGCGCCTTCCAAAAGATTTTACAAAAGATTTTTAAAAAAGCAGTAGACAAGGATTCCATTTCAACATATAATCTTATTCGTACGGAGATGTATCGAAGTGGTCATAACGGGGCGCACTCGAAATGCGTTAGCCCTCCGGGGCACGAGGGTTCGAATCCCTCCATCTCCGCTGAAAAGCCGAGGCTTCTGCCTCGGTTTTTTTGTGTGCGCACGAGACTTAAAACCGCGGAAAAGTTGACAAACCTCAAAAAAAACAGTATACTGATTAAACCGTGCAGCCGGGGCGTTAGCGGTGCCCTGTACCCACAATCCGCTCTAGTGGGGGTGATGCTTTATCGAGGGCCTGCGTCTGCGTAGCTGCCCTTTATAAGTGGCGTTGAAGTTTGGGTCTTACGCAATGAGAATCCATGAACCGTGTCAGGGTGGGAACACAGCAGCACTAAGTGGAACCTTTCATGTGCCGTGAGGGTGCCTGGCGGAGTTAACTGTAAAGGTAACGTACATGGGTTACGGCTCGACATAAAGCGCACGGTTTTGGATTTTAAGACAAAATTCCGTCCTTGGTACACTGTATAGAAAATCAGAAATGAAAAACAAAAATCAGAACATTCATGAAAATGAAACTTGGCCCGAGCTGTCAGACTGTACGCTCTGCCCAAGGGAATGTCACGTCAACAGAAACGCCGGTGAAATCGGTTACTGCGGGCAAAACGCAAGGCTTACAGCCGCGAGAGCGGCCCTCCATTTCTGGGAAGAGCCATGTCTGTCCGGCACGAACGGTTCCGGCGCTGTTTTTTTCGGCGGCTGCAATCTGCGCTGCGTATACTGTCAAAACCACGAAATCGCGCAGAGCAGGGCTGGCCGGGAAATTACCCCGTCCCGCCTGTCCGGCATCTTTCTGGAACTGCAGGAAAAGGGTGCGCACAACATCAATCTCGTCACGCCGACCCATTTTGTCCCCCAGATCATAACCGCATTGCAAACGGCAAAACAACAGGGCTTACACCTCCCCGTTGTCTATAATACTTCCGCCTACGAAAAGACAGAAACGCTCCGTATGCTGGAAGGATTGGTTGATATCTATCTTCCCGATTTCAAATACCGCGATCCGCTTCTGAGCGAAGCCTATTCCCATGCCGCCGATTACTTTGATGCGGCAGCCTCCGCCATCGCCGAGATGGTCCGCCAGGTCGGCGCTCCCGTCTTTGCAAACGGCGAGGATTCGCTGATGCGGCGCGGCGTAATCGTCCGTCATCTGCTTTTGCCGGGCTGCGGCAAAGACAGTCGGCAGATTTTGCGCTATCTTCATGACACCTTTAAAAACGACATATATGTCAGTATTATGAATCAGTATACGCCCCTTTCGCAGGTTTCCGATATCCCCCTTCTGAACCGGAGGGTACGCGATGCAGAATACAGCCGCATCGTTGACTACGCCATCCGAATCGGCATTGAAAACGGCTTTATCCAAGAGGGGGAAACCGCCTCGGAAAGTTTTATACCCGCCTTCGATTATGAGGGAATCTGACCCCTCAGATTTCCACCTTCCGCAAATAATAGCCAAACTCGCCCGGCTTCGACTCCCCTCTTTCACACTCGAACGCCTCGAAGCCGAACATCAGCGCCACCATTTTTTCCCTTTCATAGAAAACGCCGGGCACTCCCAGATAGTACGTTTCTCCCTCTTTCCCTAAAATGATATGACGATAATTGTAGAATCCGTGCAGCAGAAAACTGTTGTTTACTAGATGCTGGTATTTTCCGGACAGAATGATAAAATCCTTCGGATTCAGCTTCACATAGACACGCCCGTCTCCGTAGGGATGAATGTTGTCGTAGGTGTCAAGAATCTGCTCCCACTTATCCTCTTTCAGCCCTTCTATGACAAGGGCATCCGCCATCAGGGGCTTCTGCTGCCCTTCCGCCGCGCTGCTCTTCCCCCGGCCGCCCTGCTTCTGGACTACGATGCGTTCTATTTTGGGCGGCTCCTGCTGCACGACAGATTCCGGCAGTGAAGCGGTCGTCTCTGCGGCGCCATACGCTTCCGGTCGAGACACGGCCTGCTCTGCCGTACTATGCTGTTTCTGCCGGGGCACACCTTGCTCTGCCGCTCCATACGGTTCCTGCCAGGACGCTCCCAGTTCTGCCGCACCATGCGGTTTCTGCCGGGACATACCCGTCACTGCCGCTCCATGCGGTTCCCGCCGGGACGTTCCCGGTTCTGCCGCGCCATACGCTTCCTGCCGGGACGTTCCCGGTTCTGCCGCGCTATACGGTTCCGACCGGGGCACACCTTGCTCTGACGCTCCATACGGTTCCGGCCAGGACGCTCCCGGTTCTGCCGCACCATGCAGTTTCTGCCGGGACATACCCGTCACTGCCGCGCCATACGGTTCCTGCCGCGCTGCGCTTGCACCCACTGCCGTCTGCCTCTCCGAGCGGGATGCGTCCCGCTCCTCAGCCGTCGGCTGTTCCCGCAAATCCCGCTCTCTGCCCCCTCGTTCTTCCTGCCTTTCAGCCTCCTTGCTGACTCCCTCTACCAGATAGCCGCCCGGCAGCATGATCTGCAGGCGGATTTGCCGCAGAGAGTCCGGCTCCTGCTTTTCCCACTTTCCTCCTCCTTCCCGGACCGTAATCCCGTCTTCCTCTTTCCAGTCTGCGCCATTGTAATAGCGCACGGGATATTTGCCGTTTATGGAATGCGGCACATTTTTAATTACAAGCGACAGGTTCCCTTCCTTGTCCCTCTTTTCCACCTTGAGAAAGCCCGCGCTCCCCAGACGGTCTCCATCCTTATACAAACCTAAATATATGATTTCCTTCTGATACATAACAACCTCCGTTCCGGAGCGTCCGGGCCACCTGACGACGCAAATCACAGATTTATAATTCCTCTGTTCCTAATATATGCGCGCCCCTCCTTACATAGAACCGAAACTTTGCTGATCCATCAGAAGATTCGAAATACGCTCCGTCAGTGGTCATCACCAGTTCGACGCACAAACACGAAAGCCAACTCTTCTTATAACGAAAAGAGGACCGCCCGCAAGACAGTCCCCTCATACTTTTCATGCAAAAACCGGCGCAGCCAATCAGTCCCGCACACGGCATATCCTCAATTTTCCTCTCCTGCAAACGCGAATCAATAGTCCAGCGAATCCAGATATCTCATATAATTCACTACCATCAGCGCAATCTTGAACGTCAACGCATCGTCAAACACGCGGATATCCAATCCCGTGCTTTTCTGTAGTTTCTCGATCCGGTACACCAATGTATTGCGGTGCACATAGAGCTGTCTTGACGTCTCGGACACATTGAGGTTATTCTCAAAGAACTTGTTAATCGTTGTCAGGGTTTCATCATCCAGCTCCTCCGGAACATTCGATCCGAAAATTTCGTCGATAAACAGCCTGCACAAATTGATCGGAAGCTGGTAAATCAGTCGGCCGATACCCAGCATATTATAAGCCGTCACCTTTTTCTCCGCATAGAAGATCTTGCCCACGTCGAGCGCCATCTTGGCCTCTTTGTAGGACTTCGACACTTCCTTAAGCTCTTCTACGATCGTACCGTAGGCAACGCGCACATTGAGCATCGCCTCCATGTTCATCATATCCGCAATCGTATCTGCAATCTGCTCCAGCCTTTCATAACCATCCTCAGGGTTAAGGGCCTTTATGAGAATCACATCGTTTTCATCCACCGCTGTAATATAATCTCCTGCCTGAGCCGTGAACATGCCGTTCAGAAGCTCCATCGCCGTGCCGTCCTTCTCTTTATCCGTTTCAATCAGAAACACCGCACGGGGAACCGCCGCCTCTATATGCAGTTTCTTCGCCCTGTTGTAGATATCCACCAGAAGCATATTATCCAGCAGAAGGTTCTGAAAAAAGTTATTTCGGTCATACCGTTCCTTGTAGGCAACAATCAAATGCTGAAGCTGGCTGACAGCGATCTTTCCTATCATGTAAGTATCCTCGCTGCCGCCCTTTGCATCCAGAACAAAAAGCACTTCCTCCTCATCCATAACCTTGAGAAGATGGTGTATCCCGATCACCTGACTGTCGGCGGGAGACTCCACAAAACCCGCAATCAACGACGGGGAAATATCGTCTGTCTCAAAGGTCGACGCGATTTCTTTCCCTTCCGGGTCCCACACCGCGAGGGATACCTTGGAAATCGCCGAGAGCTCCTCTATACTGGCCTTAATAATCTGACTTGAAATCATATATTCCTCCGTTATTCAAAATACGCACAAAAGGGAGGGGTGCTTACGCCTCCCTCCCCTGCGGTTATTTCTATTAGTTAGTGATGGTCTGCTCTGTCTCTTTGTCAAATACGTGAATCTTCTCAACATCAAAAGCAAACTTAACTGTATCGCCGGGTCTTGCCGTCGTACGGGAATCTACTCTTGCGGTAATCGGGAACTCAGCGAGATCAAAGTATAAGTAAACCTCTGCACCAAGCAGCTCGTAAACCTTAATGGTAGACTCGAATACGCACTTAGCCGTCTCGATAAACATCTCGGAATCATATACATCCTCAGGACGGATACCGAATGTAACGGTCTTGCCTACATAACCGCCGTCGATCAGCTTCTTGGACTTAGCGGGCGGTAACGGAATGGTCTGGCCTGCAACCTTAAGGTTTGCAGTATCACCGTTTTTCTCAACAACCGCATCAAGGAAGTTCATCTGCGGAGATCCCATAAATCCTGCTACGAACAGGTTTTGGGGCTTCTGATATAAGTTCTGAGGGGTATCAACCTGCTGTACCACGCCGTCCTTCATAACAACGATTCTGGTACCAAGGGTCATAGCCTCTGTCTGGTCATGTGTTACGTAAATAATGGTGGTGCCCAGTCTCTGATGCAGCTTGGAAATCTCAACACGCATCTGACCACGAAGTTTCGCATCCAAGTTGGACAACGGCTCATCCATCAGGAATACCTTAGGGTTACGAACGATAGCACGACCCATAGCCACACGCTGTCTCTGACCACCGGAAAGAGCCTTCGGCTTACGATCAAGGAGAGCCGTCAGATCAAGGATCTTCGCTGCCTCTTTCACCATCTTATCAATCTCATCCTTCGGAACCTTTCTCAGCTTAAGACCAAATGCCATGTTGTCATACACGGACATATGCGGATACAGAGCGTAGTTCTGGAATACCATCGCGATATCTCTGTCCTTAGGCTCAACATCGTTGACAACTCTGTCACCGATCTTCAACTCACCGGAGGAAATATCCTCCAAACCAGCAACCATACGAAGGGTGGTAGACTTACCGCAGCCCGAAGGGCCTACGAAAATGATAAACTCCTGATCTGCGATTTCAAGGTTGAAATCTTTTACTGCCTCGAATCCGTTAGGGTATACCTTGCAAACATTTTTCAAAGATAAACTTGCCATGATAGCCTCCTAATTATAAATTTTATTTTTTTCATCCGTAGTAGTCGTTCCCCGGATGATTAATTCTGTAGACTAGTATAACGAACTTTTGTCCCCTTTACCATACCACTATTCCACAAAGATTTTGCTTCACATTGTAGATTTTGCTTACTTTATTAAATTTTTTTTAAGGCGCACGGCAATTTGCATAAGAATATACCGCTTTCCTGTGCATATTGACTAAACGTTACCTACAGGCCCCCAAACAGAGTACACCACGCGTAGGCCTTTGTCATTACACTTTGATTCCTCTTATCCCCTTTTTACGCGGTCCTGCACCCCTTCACCTCATAACCGGCCTCTGTCACGGCGCTGCTAAGCGTCTCATCCGCAATCTCGTTCTCCATCGTCACCGTCGCCTGCTTATTTTCCAGACTGACTTCCACGACCGTCACCCCGGCAACGCCCTCCAGCGCTTTCTGCACATGCGCCTGACACTTCCCGCACATCATTCCCTCCACATCCAACACTTTAACCATACTCTCATTCTCCTTTCTTTTTTCCTGCCTGCTTTTTTTATTACCTTCTTTACCGCTCTCTTTGCCGTCTTCCCCGTTTCCTTCTTGGCCGCTTTCTCTTCTGTCCCCTCTGTCGTCCGTTTGATGACCGACTCCACAGTCCCCTCTGGTACACGATACGGCGTTTTCTGCGCCGCCTGCCGCATAGCCGCCCGCCTGCCGCACAAAACCGGCTGTCAGATCCGGCATAGGAACCATATGCGCCTTTCTGTCCTTCGTAGCGCTGCGGACGGAAAACAAATTCAGCCGCAAGGCATTCGTAACCACACAGAAGCTAGACAGGCTCATAGCTGCCGCCGCAATCATGGGATTAAGAGATAATCCGAAAAGCGGCACAAACACTCCGGCTGCAATGGGAATGCCGATGCAGTTATAGAAAAACGCCCAAAACAGATTTTCATGAATATTTTTTAACACCTGTCTGGAAAGGCGCACCGCAGCCGACACATCGGTCAATTTTGATTTTACCAGAACGATATCCGCCGCGTCCAGCGCCACATCCGCGCCCGCTCCTATGGCTATGCCTACGTCCGCTCTGGTAAGCGCAGGCGCGTCGTTGATGCCGTCCCCGACCATGGCTACCCTGCCATTCTCGGAGAGACGCTTGATTACCGCCTCCTTGTCCCCCGGCAAAACGTCCGCCACAACGGCGTCGATGCCTACCTGCGCACGGACTGCCTCCGCTGTCCGGCGGTTATCCCCTGTCAGCATAATCACATGGATGCCCATGTTTTTCAATTCTTCCACCGCCTGCGCGCTATCCGTTTTCACCACATCCGCCACGGCAATCATGCCGAGCAGGACGCCGTCCGCCGCAAAGTAGAGCGGGGTTTTCCCCTCTTCCGCCATTTTCTCGCCCTGCCGCAAAATCGTGTCAGTCATCAGCCCGCGCTCCGCAAGCAGCGACGCCTTTCCGCCCAGCGCCGGAATCCCGCTCTGTCCGTCCGTGCCGCTGTCAATGCAGCACGCCGATGCGCCGCTTTCCTTATCATTTGAAAAACATTGCTGCAGCACGCCTTCCACACCCCATCCGGGAAGCGCCTTAAAGTCCGTGACCTCGAAGGTCTCAACTCCTTCCTCCCCGGCGTGTTCGCAGACTGCCCGCGCAAGAGGATGCTCGCTTTTCTTTTCCAGAGAAACCGCCACGCGCAAAAGTTCCTCACCGGAAACGCCGTTCGCAGGGCAGATATCCGTTACGCGGGGTTTCCCCTCCGTCACGGTTCCCGTTTTATCTAACACTACAAAGTTCGTCCTGCCTGTCTGTTCCAGAGCCGCCGCGTTCTTAAAGAGAATCCCCTGCACTGCGCCTCTGCCGTTTCCTACCATGATCGCCACAGGCGTAGCAAGCCCGAGGGAACAGGGACAGCTTATCACAAGCACGCTGATCGCGTAGGAAAGCGCTTTACCCACACCTGCCCCCGCGAGCAGCCAGACCACACCCGTAATAAGAGCCAGCGTAATCACCACCGGCACAAAAACACCGGACACCCTGTCCGCAACCTGCGCAATGGGCGCCTTCGTCGCCACCGCGTTTTCCACCATATCTATGATCTGGCGCAGAGTCGTATCTTGACCAACCCGCGTCGCCACGCAGGTGAGCGCTCCATTCTGATTCAAAGTCGCCGCGCTGACACTGTCTCCTGTTCTTTTATCCACAGGAAGGCTTTCCCCCGTAAGCGCCGCCTCGTCCACCGCGCTCTCGCCCGCAATTACCTCTCCGTCCACAGGGATACTCTCGCCCGGTTTCACGACAAAGGTATCTCCCGTTACAACCTCATCCGCGTCAATCGTCACTTCCACGCCGCCGCGAATCACATGGGCTGTTTTCGGCGCGAGATCCATCAGGCTTTTGACAGCGTTCGTCGTCTTTCCCTTGCTGTACGCCTCCAGCATCTTACCTACCGTAATCAAGGTAAGAATCATAGCCGCCGACTCAAAATACATGTCGTGCAGACAATGCACCGCCGTCTCCATATCGCCCCCGCCGTATGCGCCGCCCATGCGAAACATCACTGCCGCGCTGTACACAAACGCCGCCGCACTTCCGAGCGCTACCAGCGTATCCATGTTCGGTGCACGGTGCATCAGCCCGGCAAAACCGCTCACGAAAAATTTCTGGTTAATAACCATCACAAGCCCGGTCAGAAGAAGCTGATACAGGGCAATCGCCCACGGATTCCCGGAAAATTCTTCCGGCGCCGGCCACCCCCACATCAAATGCCCCATGGATACATACATAAGCGGAAGCAGCAGACACAGGGAGGCAATCAGCCTGCGGCGCATCTTCGGCGTCTCATGATCCACAAAAGCATCCTCTCCCCCGGCTGCCGCCCTGCCGCTCATCCCATTCACGCTGCTGCCCTGCCCGCCGCTGCCTGCTGCGCCGCCCACATTCACAGGAGCCGCACCGTACCCTGCTTTTGCTACCGCAAGACAAATCGCATCCGTCGTCGCCGGTTCCTGATACGACACTGCCATATGATTCATCAGCAGGTTCACACTGACCGTATCAACCCCCTCGACACCGCGCACCGCTTTCTCCACATGCGCGCTGCAGGCCGCGCAGGTCATACCCGTCACACTAAATTTTTCTGTTTTCATGTCTGCCCTCTCTATCACTCTCTGTTTCACCCATCGAAATCACGCAGGCCTAAATTTCCGGCAGATACGTTCCCGCCCGCTGTCACTTAAGCTTTTTCATCAGCTCCACGGCTTCCGCGAGAATTTCCGTGTTTCCCTGCTGTACTCCTTCCGCCACGCAAGTCATCATATGCTCTTCCAGTATCACATAACCGAGACTCTGGAGTGCGCTCTCCACCGCGCCGATCTGAACGAGAACGTCGCCGCAGTAGCGGTTGTTCTCGATCATGCCCTGAATCCCCTTCAACTGACCGATGATCCGGTTGATCCGGTTGTGTAAATTTTTCTGCTCTACCGCGTCACGGGGTGTGCTCTTTTGCCGACAGCAGGCGCATACGTCTCCTGCTTCTGTTTGTTCTTTTGTCATTTATTTTCTCCATTTTTGTAAATTTAAGCAGCAATTCATTACAGATATCATATACCCCCACGGGGTATATGTCAATGTAAATATTTCCAAGACAAAACGATTGTTATGGAAAAGCAGCTGCCTCTAATACGCCCGACGTTCCACCCGGCAAAATTTCAAAAAAAGAGGGGCGGCATAGAATCCGTCCCTCCGTTTTCTCTCTGAAATATTTTTTTCGCTTACTCCTCCGCGTCAGATGATGCGCCTTCACCTCTGTCCCGGTAAAACGCCAACTGGTTCTTTCCCCTCTTCTTCGCTTTGTATACGCCCTGATCGGCCGCTTTATAAAGCGTCTCAAAGTCATTGCCTTCCTGCGGGAAAACCGCCACGCCAATACTTGCCGTAGCTTTATACTTCACATACTCACCTGCCTGAAAGTTCTTAAAGAAAACTTCCATCTTTTTGGCTTCTTTCAGAATCGCTTCATCATTCGCCAGATCCTTCAAAAATACCATGAACTCATCGCCGCCCACACGTCCTATGATATCGCTGGCTCTGAAGATCGCTCCGATCTGGGTTCCCAGAGACCGCAGTACCTCGTCACCGAAAGCATGTCCCATCGTATCGTTGATCTTCTTAAAATTATCAATGTCTATCATGAACATCATGCACTGCTTATTCGGATTCTGCGCCATATAATCTTTAATCTTGCGCTCCGTGGCGAGCTTGTTATTCAATCCGGTCAGAAGATCGGTATCCGCCTTGTTCTCCAGCTCTTTTTTCTTATTATTGCCGTGTATCCTTCCGACAATATTGATCACCATGACAACACAGAAGAATACGGCAATCACAAGTGCCAAAGCAAAAACCATATCTCTCGTATTTTTTCTGATGTAATTCGCCTGACGCTCCGCATAAGCCTCGCTGACACCCAGTATCAGACTCCATCGGTTCGTCCCAAGGGGAACGGAAGTCAAAATCTGCCGCTGTCCGCCCGTCTGAATATCTACGCTGCCCCGTGAGCTGTTGTTTAAACGGTTGCGAATCGTTCTGGCATTTTCCTTATTCTCCGCTTCCATCGCCGTGAAAATATTTCCGCCCTGCACACAGACGTTGGTCGTCGCACCGCTCACGCCAAGTATATTTCCTTCCAAATCCACCACAACGAGAAAACTGGTGGAGTCATAACCCGACTGCATCAGCATGTCATCAAACCGTTCCATCGGATAGTAAAGCATGAGATAACCTTGCGCCGCATTCTCTCCCAAATGTTTCACCACGATAACACACTGCTCCTCAGCGGTATATACATAAGGAAACTCGCCTGCAAGGGCTTCCGCAAACCAAGGCTCCTGACCGACGTCAAACGGCGCACCCGTCTGATCTACCGCCTGTCCGTCTGCGGCACAGTAAAGCACTTTATCAACACCGGCACACTTCGCCGCAATCTCAAGCACTTCCATCACGCGGGCGTCATCGCCCGTCCCTATTCTCTCAAATATTTCCCCGGCCGTCTCCCCGACCTTGCCTACCTTTTCCAGCTCATGCAGGAACCGTTCTCCGTATCCCTCCGTTGAAGTAATCAGCGTCTTGGAAACTGATGTCTCCGCCTCCTTATTGCTCTTCGCCGAAAAGCTGAGCAGCATGCCAATAACAACTGCCATCATGATGCCGGTCGGAACGAGCCATTGTAACACACTAGACTTGTTTTGATTATCCATCGATTTCCTGATTCCCCTCGTCAATTCTCAGAGAAAACTCCAAATCGGAGACTTCCTCCGTTTCCGGCTCCAACTTCTTGAAGATACCGCTGTAGATCCACGCCGCCCCATAAGCCGGCGCTGAAATGCCAAACAAAAAGACAAACAAGATCGCATAGCTTGAAAAGTACACAATCACAATGGGCAGCGCATAGCACGCCACCATCAACAGCGTCTTTGGCAGATTGGCAAAAGCCAGTATCATTGCATTTTTGAGCGTATTCTTCACCGAATTTTCAAATCGGGCCTGCAGCGGAAAAACATAGACCGCGATCAGCACAAGCAGAACAGCCACCGCCACTACCGCAATGATCAGCGCTCTCGGAAAAGTTAACCCCGAATAGTTGAAGATAAATGAATCTCCCACATAAACCGCCACCACCAAAAGCATCAGCAGCCATATGATTGTAGCCTGCTTAAAATTTTCTTTAAAAGATTTAAAGAAGCCCTTAATCAGATATCCCTCTTCACCGCGCACAACCTTAAGAAACACATAATGCATCGCCGTAAAGGCTGCCCCCGCGGTTATCACGGGAATACAGCAGAACATCATTAAGAAATTCATAATCATCAAATCCGCCACGCGATTTAAAAACCGCATGATAGGACTGTCCATATCCAAAAATTTGCCCACGTTTTTCACTCCAAAAAATTATTCGGCTGTATAAATTATATATCACCAGAGCGCGAAAATCCATAAAAAATATAAAAATATGTAAAAAACAAATCCATTTAAATTTTAAACTTCGTGCTGACCTGCTGATACTGCATATTGAGCGTCTGATACATTTTCAGGATTCTGGCGGCTTCCTTCTTCACATGCGCCATCACCTCATCATAGGATTCCACCAACACCATAACCGGCTGCCTCTTGAAACGCTTTTTTTCAACCTCGTCATTCAGGAACCGGAGTACCTGCTGTTTCGACGCCGCCTCCCGGTAGCTGCGCTTGTTCACAAGGGCGCTGACCACATCTCCCACCTGCAGCACGCCCTGCTGAAGACTGATCTGCTTGTCAGCCAGACGTTGGGGATATCCGTTTCCGTCTCCCCTCTCATGATGTGCCAGCGCAATCGCCATCACATCCTCGTCAACCTTATTCTCCAATTTCTCCTGTGTAATGCCCACATGCGTGCGGACATGTTTGATCTCTTCCGGTTTCAGCTTGCGGGGCGCCTGAAGAATATCCTGTGATATCCCAAGCATCCCCAGATCATGCAGAAGCGCCGCATAGTATATCATTTCCCTCTCTTGGTCGGGTAAAAACAGGCGGGCGGAAATCTCCTCGCAAATGCAGATCGTAGTAACCGTGTCAAGCACTATGCTCTCCCTGACGAAACCGGTACAGTAAATCAGCATATCCATAAACGTCTTTTTATCTTCATTGGAGAAGATCATATACTCGGTTATCTCTTTTAGCTCTTCCTTATAGGAACCGTCTTTGAGCTTTTCCAGAATATTGTACTTCGCATCACATTGATAAAAGCGGTCAAGGCCTGCGGCGGAAAGCTTCGTGCCTGCCTGTTTCTGGAACATACGGGGATCAAACTGATCGCCCATGGTATTTGCATAAATGTCTATCTTCTCGGCGATATTGATGTAAGCCGCCACGTCTTTATAGGCATAGTCAACCGTTTGCAGCTTTTCGTAATCCCTGCAATGGTACATCAGCACCTTCGCCAAATCCGGTACCGGAGACAGATACTTAAAGAACAGATACCCGTAAACGGAATGAGCCATACTGTCTCTCGTTTCATACTGCAGCATATCGTTTATTCTGGTTTTTTCCGTCTTATATGCGCCGATATCATGCATCGTGGCAACCATAACGATATCCGCCAGTTCAAACTCCTCGTATCTGTTTTCTTCCCGAAGCATCTTATAAACAATATAAGCCACCCTCGACCCGTGCTCCATCAAGGTGGGATTGATCAGCTTCAGAATGTCTCTCATTAACAGATAAATATCTTTGCTCTTAATATACTCCATAAACTTCCCCCGCCATTGATTCCATCAAATCCGTCAGAGCACAAACTCCATCGGCGTGTAAATAATACCATCCTTTTTCTCCTGTGACCGCAGATCCCGAAACCCCAGCCTGTGATAAAACCCCACCCCATAGGGCGAGGAATTCACCGTCACACGGGTCTCCTGCAGTTCTGTCAGAAGATAATTTGACATATGTTGTATCAAAGCCCGCCCGATGCCTCTTCTGTGGTATTTTTCATCCACAAACAACAGGGAAATGTGCACCCTGTCGCGAAGAGTAAGCATGCCAACGAGCTTTTTCCCGTCAAGGGCCACAAACATCTGATAAGCGCCCATCACAAACATTCTGTAGAGGGTGGAATCCGTGATAAAATTCTCGAAGTTCTTCACACCTTCCGGCGTATAAACATCCGCCTCAAACTTCATAAAAGTGCGCCACGCCAGCGACATGGCTTCCTCCCACTCTTCCCGGTATGCGCTTCTGATCTCATACGGTATCTCCAAAACAATCAGTGACTCCTTTTCTGCCTTCTTATCATTTTATCGTACTTTTCCTAAAATTTCAACTTTTGTAAAACAGCGCAATCCGATCGGATTTGTCCGGAAATTTTTCTTTCAGATACATCAGATATTGCAGCGCACTGCCCTCATATTTCTGTACATCACCCAACAGACCGACCTCGTAGCAGCTTCTTATTACGTTAATGATACAGTCGTCCGAGTGTTCTTCCTTACAGTCTTTGCATTCTTTCAATATATGCGCAATCGCCTCTTCTAATTCTACTTCGTCAAACACTTTGAAGTCTGTCGTGGGAATATTCCTGATTCCCTTTGGAACGTCCCTTTTCGGCTCCCGTTTGTAGTCACTGATGCACTGTTTTCCATAGCCTATAATGCAGTTCGTCTTCTGGCACTGTCCACAGACACCTTCCGTCCTGCAGCAGTTTTCCAGATCCGTTCCTACCAAATCAGCATTTAAGCCCTTCTTATGTGTGTCTGCCATACATGTTACCTCCATATCCCTTGGTGTTCTGCTAATATCTACAATACTATAACACGACCGGTATATGGCAGGCAATACAATCCTTTGGCACTTTCTGAAACCTTCAGGCACAGCAAGACAAAAGCGGGCCTTGAACGCTATTTTGCCGCTTCACTGCCCACGCGGTTAACCAGAGGCAGTCCATTCTCCAGTGCATAAGCATTCTCCAGCGTCACTTTGGCAATTGCCTGCATAGCCTCCTTTGTAAAAAAGCCCATATGCGAAGTGATCAGCACATTCGGAAATGTCATCAGTCTGGCCAGATTTTCGTCCCGCATAATCTCATTCGACTTATCTTCATAGAAAATGCCTTCTTCTTCCTCGTACACGTCCAGACCAACGCCGCCGAATTTTCCATCCACAAGTCCGTCGATCAGTGCGTCGGTATCAATCAGCGCGCCGCGGGAAGTGTTAACCAAATACACGCCTTTCTTCATCCTTCCGATGGTATCCGCATTAATCAGATGTTTGGTCTCGGAGGTTAGCGGACAGTGCAGGGATATCACGTCGGCGCTCTCCATCAATTCCTGCACCGATACATACGTCACATCCAGATCTTTGTTCGGGTACGGATCGTACGCTACCACTTCCATACCGAATCCGTTACAAATGCGGATCATGGCCTGCCCGATTTTTCCTGTTCCCACAATACCGGCCGTCTTGTGATACATATCCACACCCATCAGTCCGTGCAGGCTCATGTTAAACTCTCTCGTTCTGTTATAGGCTTTATGCGTGTAACGGTTTACGGTCAAAAGCATAGTCATGGCAAATTCCGCTACCGCCTCCGGGGAATAGCTGGGTACCCGCAAGACCTGAATTTTATCTTCGGCAGCCTTCACATCCACGTGATTAAATCCCGCGCTCCGCAGAAGGATCGCCTTCACATGCATGTCGTAAAGCTGGTCAATCATCTGCGCATTCACATAATCATTTACAAAAATACAGACCGCATCAAATCCTTTCGCGAGGGAGACCGTCTCCTCGTGAAACGGTACCTCATAAAACCGGATCTCGAATCCATACTCCTTTCCCATCGGCTCAAACCAAATTCTGTCATAGGGTTTCGTGCTGAAAAAAGCTATCTTCATATAATTTCTCCACCTTTCCATAATGATATAATATAGAGTATATACAAAAAACCGCTTTGCCATCCCGGCGCCAGCGGTTATCTGATTTATTTTTCAATTTTCATTTTCTCCGGAAGTAATATCCCTAAAAAAGCTGCCGATGCTTTCTTTCATGCTTTCCAAAAATCCTTCTTTCGCACCTTCCACAGCGCTTTCGACCGCTTCCCCTATCGCTTCGTCCGCCTGTTCCACAACTTCTCCCAGCTTTTCATCGGCCTGCCCGACGACATCGTTTAGCTTCTCATCGGCCTGTGCCACCGCCGCCGAACCGTATTCTTCATACATGTCCTTCATCTGATCGACAAACTCCTCCGCGCCGCTTTCAATGTCCTCTATCGCAGGCTTTTCCCCGTCGCGCATCTGCGTAAAAACAAGCCCCGCTGCGCACAGAATCGCCAGCAAACACAACATTCTCATAATTATTTTCATATGTCACTCCTAATCCCATTCCCAAACGCTTGCGCCGCGGCCAAAGTCTCAAATCAACGTTTTTTCATGTCACGTTCTGCAGTACAAAGCGGTAAATGTCCCCATAGACATCCTGCCTGTCAGCTTCGTTTAATATTTCGTGCCTGTCGCCTTGATAAAGTTTTAATTGCACATGCTCCATGCCAAGAGCTTCAAAGGCACGGAAAACTTTCTCCACGCCTTTTCCGAAATCGCCCACCGGGTCTTCCTTTCCCGATACGAACAGAACCGGAAGATCCTTGGGCATCTGCGCAAGTTTAGTCTCGTCGTAAAGGTTTAAAATCAGGCGCATCAGCGTTTGGAACCCATTGGCCGTAAAAACAAAACTACACAGCGGATCTGACTGAAAGGCTTTCACATTCTCCGGATTCACACTGACCCAATGGCCGGAATCCCCCGGCCCGGCCTGAAATTTCAGGTTATACACGCCAAAGAGCGCCTTATCCATGCCCCTGCATACATGTTTAGGCCCAAGCACCGCACTTAAAAAAGATGCCTGCAGCCATCCAAACCGCACCGCGCGCTTCGGCTGCATCCCGGTTCCCATAACCACAGCCCCGTCGATACCGTTTCCATAGCGCGTCAGATAGTTGCGCAGGATAAATGAACCCATACTGTGTCCCAAAATAATATAGGGAATGCCGGGATACTGCTCCTGCATCATTTTTTTCAGTCTGTGCTCGTCCCGCACAAGCACGGTGGCTGCATCCTCCTTGCAAAAATATCCCCGCAGTTCCCCTTCTTTTACGGAAAAGCCATGCCCCAGATGGTCGTCGCCCACCACCACGGCACCCTTTCCGGCCATATAACGCGCAAATTCCTCGTAGCGGCCGATATGCTCCGCCATACCGTGTATAATCTGTAAAATACAGATCGGCTTCTCTGTCTCAGGAAGCCACTTCACGGCATGAAGCTTATGTTCGCCGTCCCGCGAGCCAAAGTAAAATTCCTCTTTTACTATCATATTTCTCCTTATATACAAATATACAATCAGCAAATCTCCGCGCCCGACGGCATGAATCGCTCCGGTGTCATAACTGCCAGATTACCGTCCTCATCCGCCGCGCTCAAAATCATTCCTTCCGACATCTGCCCCGCAATCTCTCTTGGCTTCAGATTTACAAGCACCATAACGCGCTTTCCGATCAGTTCCTCCGGCTTATAATACTGCTTGATCCCCGAAAGAATCTGTCTCGTGCTGCCGCCCACCTGTATTTTAAATTTCAACAGCTTCTTTGACTTGGGCACTTCCTCGCAGGAAAGAACAAGTCCTACCTGAAATTGACATTTGTCAAAATCATCATAGGTGATTTCCGCCTTCGGCTCAAGCTCCACGAATTTTTCGTCCATTCCCGGATTGCCGTCAGCTTCTCCGGCTGCGTCGGCACTCTCTGTATCCCCTGCCGCGCCCGCCGCCTGCTTTCTCTCGGCAAACATTGCTTCTACCTTCTCCATCACCTCCGTAAGATCCTGCCTTGCAAAGAGGATCTCCGGCGTCTGTGTCACCTGTGTTCCGGAAGGGTAGAGCGTGGACGCCGCTGCCGTGTCATGGTCAGCCGCGCATTTCTCCAACACCGCAAAATCTATTAACGGTGCGTTCATCTGCCCGGAAATCCGCTTCGCAGTCTCAGGCATAAAAGGCTCCAGAAGAGAAGCGCCCACCATAATCGCATTGGAAAGATGATAGAGCACTGTCGCCAGTCTGTCCTTCTTGTTCTCGTCTTTCGCAAGCGCCCAAGGCATCGTTTCATCAATATATTTATTGCTCCGCTTAAAGAGCACAAAAATTTCCGTGATCGCATCCGCTACCCGCAGCTCGTCCATCTTTTTGACAACACGGCTGTAAGTGTCCGTCAGTACGTCAGCCAAATCGGCATCCACATCCTCAGCCCCTTCGTCCACGCCTGCATTTCTATTCTCAACCATGCCCCCGAAATATTTATTGCTCATGGAAATGGTGCGGTTCACCAGATTTCCAAGCGTATTTGCCAGATCGGAATTCATGCGCTCCACCATTAGATCCCATGTGATCACGCCATCGTTCTCAAAAGGCATCTCGTGCAATACGAAATAACGCACCGCATCCACGCCGAAGAACCGGATCAGATCGTCTGCATAGATCACATTTCCCTTGGATTTGCTCATCTTGCCGTCACCCTGTAAAAGCCATGGATGCCCGAATACCTGCTTCGGCAGCGGCTCACCCAGCGCCATCAGGAAGATCGGCCAATAAATCGTATGGAAACGTATGATATCCTTGCCGATCAAATGCAGGTCTGCCGGCCACAGTTTCTTATACTGATCGCCGCTTTTCCCTTCCGTGTCATAGCCGATGCCTGTGATATAGTTAGTCAGCGCATCCAGCCACACATAAACCACATGCCTGTTGTCAAAGTCTACGGGAACCCCCCATGTAAAGGAAGTTCTGGACACACACAAATCCTGTAAGCCCGGCAGAAGGAAATTGTTCATCATTTCGTTCTTGCGGGACACCGGCTGGATAAACTCGGGATGCTCATTGATATGCGCAATCAGCTTGTCCGCATACTTGCTCATTTTAAAGAAGTACGCCTCCTCCTTGGCGGGTTTCACCTCCCTGCCGCAGTCGGGGCATTTCCCCTCCACAAGCTGGGACTCCGTCCAGAAGGACTCACAGGGGGTACAGTAAAGCCCCTCGTAGGAACCCTTATAAATATCCCCCTGCTCGTATAATTTCTTAAAAATCTTCTGCACCTGTTTCTCGTGGAAATCATCGGTGGTGCGGATAAATTTATCATACGAGGTGTCTAGCGAATCGCAGATCCGCTGGATTTCTCCCGCCACCTTATCTACATATGCTTTGGGTGTAACACCCGTCTCCTGTGCCTTTAACTCAATCTTTTGTCCGTGCTCGTCCGTACCTGTCTGGAAAAATACGTCATAGCCGTCTTTTCTCTTAAAACGGGCGATGCTGTCCGCCAGCACGATTTCATAGCTGTTGCCGATATGGGGAGTGCCGGAGGTGTAAGCAATCGCCGTTGTAATATAATATTTTCCCTTGTTCATAACACGCTTCCTTTCCGCTTTCCTTCTATTGATAAAGTCTAACGTAAAGGGGCGTGATTGTCAATTCCCGCAGGGATTTTCCGGTAAAACGTGTAGCAGGCCAGCCTTCGGCTTTACTGCCACGTCTGATGCACACAAAACGCGGCATTTAATAGAAGAGCAGGCCGCCGCTGCCTTTTATCTTCGCGCCGGAAGGCAGCCCTGTCATATAGTAGAGACCCACCCGCACGTTAAATCCGTTTCTGGCATATCTTTGGGCGAAAAGTTTGGTGAGACTTTCGTATTTGCTCACTGTCAAGACAGGATCGGAACCCGCCTCATTACCGTCGACCCCATCGCTGCCGTGTGCCATTGTCACCACGTAGGCAAAAGCCGACGGCACATCTTGCGAGAGCGTGTGCGCAGAGGAAATCGAGTGTTTCTTCACGCCACCGTCTCCTCCCAGCGCCTTGACCGCCTCTTCAATCATTTTTGCCGTGTCTTCCCCTGTGCCGAGCTTTAATTCCCCATTCACCCAAGCTGCAGTTCCGGCGGAAAGGTTCCCCGCGCCTGCCGCCTGAATGTCAATCGGCTCCGCACCTTCCGAATCGTCTGTGCCAAGAGTTCCATCCGCCTTTTTGTATAGCTTCGTTCCTTCAGGCAGCCCATAAGCCGTCGGATCTGTGGGTATGCTCTGACTTACCGCAATCCCTTCCAGAATGGTCGCAAAATCCAGCGACAGCGGATCTGCCTCCTCCCCGTCCTGCGGTTTGCTGTGCACCGCACACACGCCGTCCGCACTTGTCATGACCACGCCTTTGCCAGACCTGGTCAGGTAAGTACCCATAACCCCCAGCTGCTTGACTGCCCGCACTTTAAACAAATCCAACTGATCCGCCAGCGTATAAAAATCCGCCGAATCAATAATCACCTCGCCCTCCTCGTCCGCATAGCGTATTGCGCCTTCGGAGCGCAGCTGCGTTTTCGTAGCCGCGGGATTCTCCGCCGCCACTGCCACCATGCACGTACTGAGCGTTATGGCAAACACCGCTATCATCGACACTATTCTATTCTTCATAATCTGCCTCCTTGTTCTACGTCCCCATTTTCTTTTCATTTTCATCGTTTAATCTTGTTCCTTCTTCGCCTCTTTTTCCAAGACCACTTCCCCTGATTCCTTATCCGACTTTGTTTCTCCTTCTTCATCGGCGGGAGGGATTTCCTCATTCCCCGGCTGCTGTGCCATGCGTGTCTCCTCCGATTCCCGTATTCTCCTTTTCGTCAGCGGTTTCTGTACCGAAGGAATCTTCTTCTGTTTCCGCGTCCGACTTTTTGCCATCGTTTTCTGTACTGGAAGCGTCCTCTTGGGTTTCCGCGTCTGCCTTTTCATTTTCAGTTCCCGTACCGGAGGAGTCATCTTCCGTTTCCGCATCCGCCTTTTCACCTTCACTTCCCGTACCGGAGGAATCCTCTTCCGTTTCCGCATCCGCCTTTTCATCTTCGGGTTCCGTACCGGAAACATCCTCTTCTGTTTCCGCATCCGGCTTTTCCACGTTGCCGCACCAGCAGCGTTTGCTTTCGCCGTCATTTCCTCCATCACCGTCCGTATCCGGCACGCTGAAGCGGCACTCCTCCTGATCCTGATAGCCACAGTCCATGCAGATTCTTTCGTGGTGTATCCCATCCTCGCAAGGCTTATAATGATATGCATAATGCTCCTCTATAACGGGTTCATATCCCGTGCAGAAGTCAGACCCGTCCAAGCGGCATCTGCTCCTGTGCGTGTTTTCATCCACCGAATCAAAAACCAGCGTATGCGCCTCCTCCCGTTCCCATCCATATCCGCAGTCACAAATATAACTTATACCGGCGTATTGTGCACCATCATATGAAAGAGTGCAGTTTCCCATCTCTTTGGGCTTGTGTGCACCTACCAGATCATATGCGCTTCCACAGATTTCACAATGTCTGGTGTGGTTTTCCCCGTTTATGTCGAGATATTCCCACTGATGCGTATGGGTGTAACATGCGGGTTCAAATACGGTATCGGGAATTGTGGAAAGCCGGTCTCGCAAAAGGAGAAAATCCGCTGCGTAGACCTGCGCTCCCGTCTCTTTCTGCCGATATGCCAGATTCCCCCGGGAAAGCAGCTCCGTTCCCGGCGTCCCCCAGCGTGTTTCGGGCGTTGGGGAAATCACCTTTCGTCCCTGCTCTGCTGTCGGCAAAATTTCCGCCCGCACCGTCGGCGCCGCCATGCACAATCCGATGGCCAGCGCCAAAAGTGCCTTGGCCATTCCTTTTATCAGGGACGCTCCATAGCCGACGCTATTTCCTGTTCCTATACCCTCGCCATTTCCGCCGTTCCTTCTTCCATATCCTGTATCACGATTCATATCCTTCCTCCCTACTTGCCGGATTGACTCTGTCCCGGCATCAGATAAAGCGTGTTCGTCTGCTCCTCGTAACGGTAAGAAAGTGATTCTGACGAAAGAGCATCCATCTTCTCATCCAGCTTTTCATCCAGTTCCCGGCTCATTTCCTCATTCTTTTTCTGCATTTCCTCCAACGCTTTGCGCAATTCCTTTTCCAGATCCTCCATATCCTTTCCGAGACCGTCCAAGCGTTCTTCCAGATCGTCTAAGTTTTCGCTCACAGTTGTCTTGAGACGCTCCTCCACTTTTGCGAGCTTATTCCAGAGCTTTTCGTCCTCTTTTCGAAGCTCCTTGATCTTATCGTAGACACTCGACAACTCAGAACGCACCTGCCCCAGTTCTACCCGGATATCACCGATCTGCGCTTGAATCGCCGGAATCTTTTCCCGCTCGATCGTCTGCACCACACCCGTTAAATCTGTCAGTCTAGCCTCCAGCGTTTTGACACTTTCCATAACGACTTTTGTTTCTTTTTCCAAAACCGTCAGTTTTTCCGTCACCTTTTCCGAAATTTTGGATTCTCCTTCCCGATATTCTCTGACAATCTCCGCAATCTCCTTCTGCACCTGCTCCAATGCTTCCTGCAGCTCCTTCACTTTCTCCGACAGAGAATTTGTATTTGTAAGATACTCCTGCCGCAGCTCTTCCCCCGAATCCCGGGACATATACTCTTTCATTTTCTCTTCATTGGTTGCTGCCACAAGCCCCTGCGCTTCCTGTAGAGCGAGCATATCCTGCGCATCCTGCATAGCCTGTGCTTCCTGCAGTTTTCTCGCCTCCTCCGCCGCTTCTTCTCTCCTTTTTTCCTGCACACCGTAACCCCACCACAGGAGCAGTACGATAGCCACCACTACTACAACCCCTACGATAAGAATAACTGCCTGTGGAAACTGACCGTCTTCCCTTTCCGGATCTTCACGCCATTCGTTAAAATAATCTGACACTTTTGTCATAAATTCGCGCATATTCTCTCTGTTACCTCCTTATTAACCTTCTGTTTTTCAATGTGCCATTAGTACCAATCTTTTTGTCTTTTCCTGTTGGAATATCCGGCGAACTGCCGCAGACCCGTACATAGAAGTCCCGGGAATATATAATGTACGGAATAAAGTATACTTTAATCTTTCCAAAGATTGTATGATTACCATACCAGATGCCATTCCCATTTACAATATCGGAATGTTGCACAAGTTTTTAGACACAAAAAAGCCCGTGTGCATCTGTGATCCCGATGCATACGGGCTTTTACCGATCCAAACGAAATAACGTTTCCTGCATTTTTCTTATAATTCTTGTGTAAACTTTCCATGCCTGCTACAGACAACGTCTCAGTATGTTAAGATCTCGTAACCGTCCTCCGTCACCGCCAGCGTCACTTCCCACTGGGCGGAAGGTTTGCCGTCGTCGGTGTAGACCGTCCATCCATCCTCGTCGTCAATGTAAATATCTGCCTTACCCATATTTACCATAGGTTCAATCGTAAAGACCATTCCCGGCACCATCAGCATTTCCGTGCCCTTACGGGTCACATAGCTGACAAACGGTTCCTCATGAAATTCCAGCCCGATGCCGTGCCCGCCGATCTCCCGTACAATGGAATAGCCGTTCTGCTTCGCGTAGTCGTTGATCGCCTGCGCCATATCCCCAAGAAAGTTCCAAGGCTTCACCTGCTTAAGCCCCACGTCGATGCATTCCTTTGCTACCCGCACAAGCCTCTGCGTCTCCTCCGGTACATTTCCCAGCATAAACATGCGGGAAGAGTCCGAAAAATACCCATTATATATAGTAGATACGTCCACATTGACGATATCGCCGTCCTTCAGCAAACGGTTTTCATCGGGAATGCCATGGCACACCACCTCGTTGATGGAAGTACAGACACTTTTGGGAAATCCTTCGTAACCCAAAGGCGCGGCAATTCCGCCCATCTCCTTCGTCATATCCCGGACGATCTTATCAATTTCTTCCGTGCACATGCCGATATGGATTTGCCGCCCAATCTCATCCAGAATAGCAATATTCAGCCTGCTGCTTTCTCGGATTCCCTGAAGCTGTTCCGGGGTCTTCAAGATATCGTGGCGCGGAACGATATGTCCCTGCCTCTCATAGCTTTCAATCCTTTCGTCCATCGCCATATGACAGGCCTTATATTTTCTGCCGCTGCCGCACCAGCAGGCGTCGTTTCTTCCCAGTTTTTTCATTGTGAAATCCTCTCCGTTTCCTTAACCTTATTTATCATATCACATTGGTCAAGGAAATGGGAGGGGGAAAAGGATTTGTGTAAATGGTTAAATTCCGAAAGCGGGCGTACCCCGGAAGGAACCGCCCGCTTCTAAACTAATGTTTACTTCCATAATGCCGGGCAATCTCATCCCGGCTGATGTCCTTATAAATTTCATTCTGAGTCACCGCTTTACACACCGCATCAAAGTCGGGCAAAACTGCTTTCAACGAGTATATCAGGGCCGCAAGTCCCTGCTGTATGCCCTGTTGAATCGCATCCTCCCGTTCCTCTGTAAGCACCTCATCCAATGTTCCATGCAGATTGGCCAGATCAAGATACAGGTCGTCGTAAACACCCACCTTAATCCGTTCGGAAAAGGAACGCTGCACAGGCATATCCCCATGTTCCAGACCATAAATGGTCACCTGTTCAGACTTCGGGTCGACAATCCAGTACTCCCGCACACCGGATTCCTGATACAGGGCCAGCTTACGAATATAGTCCATCTTCCTGCTGGACGGCGAAACAATCTCGATCACCAAATCCGGCGCTCCCTTACACCCTTTTCTCTCCAGTTTTCCTTCATCGCAGATCAGAGAAATATCCGGCATAACATAGTTATGGATATCTTTTTTGATATATACACCGAAAGGCGCAGGAACTACCCTACATTTTCCCTTCTTCCTCTGAATGTAAAGTTCGATCTGAAAGCTCAGCCCCATCAGAATATCCTGATGGTCAAACTCGGGTGCTTCCATGATAAACAGCTCGCCGTCAATCAGCTCGACGCGTACCTCTTCCGGCAATGCCTCGATATCCGCAACTGTGTACTGCCATTTTCCTTTTCTTGTCAGTCCCATCCTCTCCAGATCTTCCTGTGTCAGGTTCATTTCCGATTCCTCTTTTCTGATTCTTGCGTACTCCATAAATACCTCCTTCTGTGGTGCGGCGGTAGATGCAAGTCGACTGCAGCGGGCCGCTCCGACAATGGTAAATATGGAATATCCGTTTCATTCCCTGCATCTCTGCCGTTAATTAGTATTGGTTGAGTAAACGGCAGAAATTGCCAGAATGTGCGAATGCACGGTTCTTGTGATCACTCGATGGGTTAAGTATACAGCAGTGACAGGGGGATGTCAATAAAAAACAGAGAAATAATTAAACGTAATTTCGACATGTTTATTCATTGACTGATTCATGTGCTGCGTCTGCTCTAAAGATTACTAATTATTTTTAGCAGATTTCAAATAGATGTAAATATAGATATGTTTAAGCTGAAAAAAAGCCACAACAAATACATGCATTTATCTGAATATTCCTCATAGCCTAAATCGGATTATATTTACTATAACTCTTAATAACTTCTGCTGTTATTATTACTACAAGTATTGTATATGGAACCAAAGACAAAGACGTTGCAATTGCTGCACCCACAGCGCCAAATCGCGGTATCAAAAGCCAATTAAGAAAAAGATTAAGTCCAATTACCGTACAATAACACAGACTCTTAATTCTTGCCTTGCCTTGAAAATCCAAAAAAGTAGCAAAAAAAGTAGAAATACTATACATAAAATAGTAAGGAGTTAAATATTTAAGTATCCTGCCTGCGTCCCGATATTCTCTGCCATACATTAATATAATCATAAAACTTCCAAAAAACAAGAAAGCTCCTGTCACGACCAGCGAAATCAACACATTAATGCCACTCATTTTCAATAACTTCGATCGCTTTTCAATTATATTCTCCATCGTTAGCACCGAAAATGATGTCATACATCCAACTGTCAAAGCATAATTGACATGAGTTGCCTTTGAGCAAAGATTTTTTGCAATGCCATAAGTTGCGACTTGAACTTTTGATGACAATACACCAAGCATAAGTGTATCCATCTCAACCAAAACCATTCCGCCGATACTACTAATTGCTATCGGAATCGCATATTTAAAAATCTTTCCCATAACGGAACGATGTCCATCTGCTTTTCTAGGCAAAATCCCTGCCTCAGAAATGTGCCGCAAACATGCCGTTCCAAATACAAATACAATAGTCCCACCACACACATATCCGAATGCTATTGCTTCTACCCTTTTAAACATGATCAAAAATAATAATGACCAAAGAAAGTATCCTGCAAATTCTAAAATTGTTATACCACAAAGCTTTTTAAAATCGCTCAATCCCATAAACAATTCTTTAAAAAATTCGGTAAATGAATTCAAAAATACCAATAAACCTGCCAAAAGGCATAATTGGTATAAACTTGGATATCTATTTGGATATCCCAAACATTTCGCAAGCGGAAATGCTATGAGTATAAGTATCACACCAATAACGATACTTACAATCAGCCTTAATAGGAAAGATGCTTGTATAGTCTTCGTCAATAATTCTCTGACAGGCTCCTTGGAAACAAATACTTTCGTCGATGAATTAATTCCACACCATCCGGTATAAAACATCATCGTCAACACTGCGTAAAAAAATACCCACTCTGCATATTCCTCTGGTGCCAATATCCTTGCACATGCTATATCAAATGCCATATATAGCAACATAGCAGCCACTTTTCCACTCAGCGTATATAATGTATTTTTCAAAATGCTATGTTGAATTATCTTTTTTAACATCTTTTCAGCTTTCCCATAGGTAAATACATAATTAGTCGGATGAAACTGCTTAAAAAATACTCTTTATTATTCCATAACCAATGCAACAAAATTCTTTGTTAAATCTTTATGCTTTTATAGCTTAAGATAAAATAAAATCTTGGCAAGAAATAATCATATATATTACTATTCATCATGTTAAATCTCTGACTTTTCCAAAGCTTTACTTGTCCATTATCAAAATCAACTCTGCCAACATCTGTATACCTAGGTTCCTCCAAGTCATGCACGGTTTCACCAATTTTGTACTCAATGTCAACAGACTTGACACACATCTTTTTCATTCCGCGCATCGTCATATCGTGTCAGATTTCATCAATCAGCCGTATGATGTCCTTAAAAGGCAT
>CARUOB010000029.1:0-617 GCA_949076555.1 uncultured Lachnospiraceae bacterium
CACATACGCGCTTCCGTATGCCTTGCCGATAATCACATTTACCTTGGGAACGGTAGCGTTGGCAAAGGCATATGTAAGCCTGCCTGCCGCTTTCGCCATCCGCTTCTCGGAGCAGGTGGTTGCCGCAAATCCCGTCACATTGGTAAGGGTCAGTACCGGAATGTCAAACGCATCGCAGAAGTTCACAAACTCCGCTGCCTTCTCCGCTCCTCTGGGAGAGATCACCGCGTCAAACTTTTCAACTACTTCACCGTTCTCATCACAAACTTCGGTACGGTTGGCAATCGCGCCGATGGTAGCGCCGTTTAAGCGGATAAAACCTGCCACCATATCCTTCGCATAATCCTGCTTCACCTCAACAAAGAGACCGTCATCCGCAATCTGGGACAGCGCGATCGCCGTATCTCCCACACAGTTTGCGATCTGCGCGCAGGCACGGTTCAGATCATCCGTGCAGTCCGTCCACGCAAGGTCGGAATTGTTCGCCGGAAGAACAGAGATAAGCTGTCTGATCTGTTCAAGAATCGACGCCTCGTCAGCCACCATATCCACAAGGCCTGTCTCCTCGCTCTGGAACGCAGCGGCAGATGTGTCGCAGCGGGAAATCTCATTTCCAT
>CARUOB010000029.1:708-3448 GCA_949076555.1 uncultured Lachnospiraceae bacterium
GGCCAAATCATAGAGACCCGCAATCTTCCTGGCATGCATCTCGCCGATGGTCCCGTTCAACACGGAAGCGTCCTGGCTGTAGACATACACGAGATTTCCGTCGATCACACCGTAACCGGTTACGACACCGTCAGACGGAGTCTCAGTCTGTTTCAGATTGAAATCCGTGGCTCTCGCTGTCACGAGACCGCCGATCTCAACGAAACTGTTTTCATCGAGTAAAGCATTGATTCTTTGACTCGCTTGAGAAGTAGTACTCATTTTTCAGCCCTCCATTTATCATAATTATAAATTACTAAAACTTTGCCATTATATGACATAGCACACGATAGTAGTATAGCACACAATCCAATTCACGACCAGAAGATTTTACAAAAAAAATGTAAGTTTTATAATATACTCGAGAATCCATAAAAAGCTGCGTTTTTCTACCGTAGAATCTGTGCATACCGGATAACTTTGAATCAGTTCCCCATTTAAATAATAGGATACTGTACCGACCTGCGCCCCCTCGTCGACGGGCGCGTCAAGCACAGATTCCACCCGGCTTTTTACTTCCACCTGATCCGTCTCGCACAAAAGATAAGGCAGGCTTTTTTCCTCCGCCTGCAAAGTTACGGAAACATGGGCCTCCTCAAAGGGCGTTCCCTCCTCTCCCGCTATCCCGTTTCTCACAAGAATGTCAGAAAATTTCTGTTCCTCATAAATGTCCCGGTACTGATACCGCTCCATCCCGTAAGCCGCCAGCTTCTTCATATCGCTCCACTTATAGCTCCGGTTATTGGGCCAGCCGCAGGCAAGAAGCGCCACCGTAAAGATGCGCCCTTCACTCTCCACCGCCCCCACATAGCAGTAGCCCGCATTGTTGGTAAATCCGGTCTTTCCGGAGAGCGCCTCCTGCATCATGCCAAGAAAAGCGTTATGGTTATTGCAGTGAAAACTTCTTTTGCCTTCCACGTCCGCAAAATCATACCCCTGCGTCCTTGTAATCTCCAAAAACCGCTCCTTTTCCGGGGAATCTGTCACGCAGTAGGCCATAATCTTCGCCAGATCCGCCGCCGTCGTGGAGTGTACTTTTCCGCTCTCATTCACCTTCGCGTCCAGTCCGTTAGGCGTGATAAAATAGCTGTCAAAGCAGCCGATGTCCCGCGCTTTCTGATTCATCATCGCCGCAAACTGCTCCACGCTGCCGCCCACCGCCTCCGCGATCACCACCGCCGAATCGTTGTGGGATTCCAACATCAGGGAATACAGCAGATCCCTCAAATAATATTTTTCTCCCGGCTTTACATACAGCTTTACCTTTGGCATGCTGGCCGCGTAGGAAGAAACCTCCACGATGTCCTCCGGATTGCCGTACTCTAACGCGAGAATACAGGTCATAATCTTGGTGGTGCTTGCCATCGGCAGCTTTTCCTCCGGATTTTTCCCGTAGAGAATCCTGCCTGAATCCGCATCCATGAGAACGGCCGCCTGCGCGTAGAGCTGCATCTCTCCCTCCGCAGCCGCCGCCGTATACCCATGTACACAAAACAAGGCAGCTACCGTTATTATGGCAGCTACCTTGTAATATATCCGTTTTCCCGCTCTGTCTGTCGCTCTTTTTATGTTACGCATATGCACATCCTGATATTTCCGTTCGTTAATATATATGCATAGCGCGCCTTCCTATGACTTGGTTTGTTTTATATTACCGCTGCAAACAGGCAATCCCACTATCCGTTTCCATTAGTCAATTTCTAAAAAATTTTAAATATCAAGCTGCATCTCCACCTCTGATTCGGCCTGCTGCTTAAACTCTTCCATCTGCACCGCGGAAAGTTCCGGCAGATCCTCGATGGATTTCACCCCGAAGCTGCGAAGAAACTGCTCTGTCGTGCCGAACAAAAGCGGACGTCCGGGTGCGTCCATCCTGCCCACCTCCGCGATCAGGTCAAATTCCAGCAGACGGTTCACCGCGTGGTCACAGCTTACCCCCCTCACCTTCTCGATCTCCAGTCTGGTGATGGGCTGCTTGTAGGCTATGATGGAGAGCGTCTCCAAAAGGGTGTCCGTGAGCACAAACTTCTTCGGCGTCTTCGCAATTTTGATCAGATATTCGTACAGTTCGCTCTTCGTACACATCTGCACCGCATTGTCGAAGGTGGTAAGGCCAATCCCCCGGTCCGCCTTCTGATACCCGGCCGCCATCTCCTCGAGAAGCTGTCTGGTCGTCTCTTTATCCTCTTCAATCACCGCTGCCAGTCTGTCGATCTCCACAGAATCTCCCATGGTAAATAAAATCGCCTCAAGAACTGCCTTTGCTTTCTTCTTTTCCATGCCTGTCCCCTCTTCGTCCACATATCCCTAACTGACGCTTGTAAGCTGCAGCGGTTCACTGTCCGCATTCTCACGCGCCGTAATAATAATGTCAGAAAAAGTATCTTCCTGCTCGATTCCGATCCTGCCCGTCTTAATCATTTCCAAAATCACCAGAAAAGTCACGATGATCTCCATTTTGCCGGACTGCTTCTCCAACAGTTTTCGGAAACTGAAGGTCTTGTGACTGCGCACATAGGCCTCCACATAGGCGGTCTTACTGTCCAGATCGATCTCGTCCTTCTCAATCTTCCCGAAGGTGCTTCTGACGGGGTCGATCTTGTCCTCCTGCCGCTTTATCATCTGCTTAAATATCTCATGGAGCTTATTCAGGGTCATATCCCCGATTAATTCCTCATAATCCACCGGCTGCCGGTACTGC
>CARUOB010000029.1:3458-30294 GCA_949076555.1 uncultured Lachnospiraceae bacterium
CCTGTTCTCCTTCCACCTGCCTGTCCCGCAGCTCATAGGACATATACTTGCACATTTTATATGCCAGCAATTTCTCCACCAGCTCTGCCCGGGGATCTTCCACTTCCCCTTCCTCGTTCACTTCTTTCGGCAGAAGCATCCGGCATTTGATGTCGATCAGCGTGGCCGCCATAACGAGGAACTCGCTCATGACGTTCATATCCTCGGTCTCCATCTGCTTAATATAGTCCAAATACTGTTCTGTAATCTCCACGATGGGAATATCATAAATATCTACTTTATTTTTATCAATGAGGTGAAGAAGCAGGTCCAGCGGACCTTCAAACACCTCCAGCTTCACAGGAATTGCCATAGCCTGTCCTCTCTCACTATACGAAATCACTTGCCCGGCAGCAGATCAATCGCAATCAGCTCGCCCGGATTAAAAATTCTGATCGGGATCGTGTGGCTGCTCAGTCCCCTGCTCAGAATCATGGTACTGTCGTTTTCCGTAAACATGCCGCCATCATATTTGGGAAACAAAACCAATGTCGGCGAAAGCACGCCGCCAAGAAGCGGCAGTCTCATAATCCCTCCGTGTACATGTCCGGAAACCGTCAGATCTGCCCCCCAATCTGCGTAAACATCAAAATAAACCGGATTGTGGGCTATCAGCAGTTGAAACATTTCCCGATCCGGTGTTCCCAGAAGTTTTGGCAGGTAGGATGTCTCCATCGGCCTCCTTCTAAAATGCTTGTAGTATGCATTGTCAATCTGCGCGCCGCAGACGGCGATGTTGTACTCTGACAGATAGGCCGTTTCATTGATTAGCGGCTTTATGCCCGCCCGTTCCAAACCGGACATATATCTCTCATACATCCCCGGATAATCGTCCGGATAAAGCCCCAGATGGTACTCGTGGTTTCCCATGCCGTAGTAAACCCGGTATTTGGCTGCCAGCTTCTCCATCAGAGAGAGCGCATGTCCGAAATCCGCACCGCGTTCCGCGGTCAGCATATCTCCCGCCACCAGAATGCCGTCCGGAGAAAGCTCGTCTATCGCCAAAAGCAGCCTTTCGTTTTCCTTTCCAAAGGATTTATTGTGCAAGTCCGAAAGAAGCACAAGCCTGCAAGGCTTCGTAATCTTATCCGATCTGATTTCGTAGGGAACCGTCACAAACCGGTTGCTGTCCCAAACCGCAGCCGCCAGACATATGATAATAACCGCGGCCACAGCCGCAAAAATAACTTCCGCCATATTCCTCCCTGCCCGCATAAAATGTGGGTGGCCGAAAACAGCCACCCATACAGTGTAACATACCCCCTGTTTCCCTGCAATCTGTGAACTTTTGTTCTGCCAACATTTTCTCTATCGCTTCATCAGGTACAGTCCCCATACCTTCTTATAGTAATCCTTGTACTGCGCTTTCTCCACGCTCTTCGCCGCCAGAATGGATACGCTGCCGATCCGGGTTCCGTTCAGCTTATAAACCGCCTCACCGATGGCGTCCCCCTCCGCTATGGGCGCGGTCACCGTTCCCGGCAGGCTGATCTCCTTCTCGATCTCATTCAGATTGCTGCCCGCCGTATCCAGATAAGAGTATGGTCCTTCATAGACCAGATTAACCATATCTTCGATGCCGCCTTCCACCTTCTGCGCCGGAAGAGGATCTTTGTTCTCGTCCGTATACATCTGGCTCACACTGTAGCCATAGCTTAAGAGCGACATCGCGTCCTGAAATCTGGTCTTGGGGTCCGGCGCCGCCATCACAACGGCGATCAGCTCCATGCCGTCCTTGTTCGCCGTGGCAGACAGGCAGTAACGCGCCTTGGAAGTGGAACCTGTCTTTAATCCCGTCGTCCACTCGTACATTTTCAGGAGCCGATTGGTGCTGGAAAGTGTAAACGTGCTCGTTCCCTGCGCCGTTTTGTGCTCGATATCCTCCATCCAGATGGTGGTGTAGTCAAACACCTCCGGATACTTCGTAATCAGCTCTCTGGACATAATCGCCACGTCCTTTGCCGAGGAATAGTGGTCGTCGGAATCCGTCAGGCCGCAGCAGTCTTCAAAGTGGGTGTTCTGCATTCCCAGACTCTCCGCTTTCTCGTTCATCAGCTTGACAAATTCCCCCTCGCTCCCCGCTATGTACTCCGCCACCGCTACGCTGGCGTCATTGCCGCTGGCCACCGCTATGCATTTGATCATCGTCTTGAGTGTCTGTGTTTCCCCCTCCTCCAAATACACCTGCGATCCGCCCATGGATTTCGCGTATGCGCTTGTGGTCACCTGATCATCCAAACGTATCCTGCCGCTCTTTAAGTGTTCAAAGATAATAAGCAGCGTCATAATCTTGGTGATGCTGGCCGGACTTCGTCTCGTATCCGCATCCTGCTCACAGATCACCTGCCCCGTGGAAGCCTCCATCACAATGTAGGACGGCGTGCTTATATCCGGCGCGGCGTTGACCGAAATGGTCATGACGGAAAATACGGTCTGTGTCAATAGTATTCCCATCAAAAGCCATACAATAATCCGCTTTCTTTTTTCCTGCAAACTAAGTCACCCCTACCATTTTTCTATAACTATACATATTAGCGTGAGGCTCTGATTATGCGCGCAAAAAAACAGACCCGAAGGATTCTTCAGGCCTGCTTTTACTTTTTAGTTATATTTGCGTTTTCTTGCCGCTTCGGACTTCTTCTTCCGTCTCACGCTAGGCTTCTCGTAATGCTCGCGCTTACGAATTTCCTGCTGGATACCTGCTTTCGCACAGCTTCTCTTGAAGCGGCGAAGCGCACTGTCCAAAGTCTCGTTCTCTTTTACGATTACGTTTGACATTTCCGCACCTGACCTCCCTTCAGTCCCAGAGTATTTCGACTGATTGGGTTATTTTGCGTGTTCTCACACAACACAAATTATATCACATTTTTATTACGAGTCAACCAAAAAATGTAAAATTATTCTTTTCAGCCGTAAATTACTTGCGTTATTTTATGGTCTGATTTTTTTCGATACCTGCCGCTGTTCAATCTGTTCCTCCAGCGCTTTCACGCACGCATTGACCGCCTTGCCCATTCCGGCCGGGTTCTTGCCGCCTGCCTGCGCCATGTTGGGACGTCCGCCGCCGCCGCCGCCCACATAAACCGCGATTTCTTTAATGAGGTTGCCCGCATGGGCGCCCTTCGCTACCGCGCCGTCGGTCGCCATGGCGATCAGGTTAACCTTACCCTCTTTTTCGGAAACCAGAACGACTACGCCCTCTCCCATCTTCTCCTTGAGCTGGTCGCCAAGCTCTCTGAGACCGTTCATGTCAACGCCCGACACCTTGGACGCAAGAAGCTGTACACCGTTCACCTCCTGCACCTGATCCATCACGTCGCCGAGCGCGTCCTTGGCTGCCTGGCTCTTCAAGGACTCGATTTCACTCTGCAGGGCTTTCAGCTCCGCCATCACATGCCCGCACCGCTCCACAAGATTTGCCGGATTGGTCTTAAGCGCCTTAGCCGCCGCGTTCAACTCCTCTTCCAATTTCTCATAGTAAGCCGTCACATTGCTTCCGGTCACCGCTTCGATACGGCGCACGCCCGCCGCAACGCCGGACTCGGACAAAATCTTGAAGGAACCGATGGTTCCCGTGGATTTCACATGGGTACCGCCGCACAACTCCTTGGAAAAGTCTTCCATCTCCACGACACGCACCGTCTCTCCGTACTTTTCCCCGAAAAGCGCCATCGCACCGGACTGTTTGGCCTCCTCTATGGTCATCACCTTCGTCTCTACCGCGAGATTTTCCGCAATCTTTTCATTGACGATTCTCTCGACCTTCTTCAGTTCCTCCGCCGTCATCGCCGCGGAATGGGAGAAGTCGAAACGGGTTCTCTCCCCGTCCTGATAGGAACCGGCCTGCTCCACATGGCTGCCAAGCACCTCCCGCAGCGCTTTCTGAAGAAGATGGGTCGCGCTGTGGTTCTTGCAGGTATTTCCTCTTCTTGTCGTATCCACCGACAAGATCACGGTGTCACCCACCTGAATCCTGCCCTTTGTCACCCTGCCGATATGTCCGACTTTGCCGCCCAAAAGTTTAATGGTGTTCTCCACCTGAAATTCGCCGTCGCCCGTAGTGAGCACGCCGATATCGCCCTCCTGGCCGCCCATGGTAGCATAAAAAGGCGTCTGCTCCACGATCACCGTGCCGACCTCGTCTTCCGCCAGTTCATCCACCAGCTCTGCCTCGGTGGTCAGAACCGTGATCCTCGAATCACAGGTCAGACTGTCATAACCAACAAATTCCGTGGTGATGGCGGGATCAATAGACTCGTATACCGTCACATCCGCGCCCATATAATTGGTCACCTTGCGGGCCTTGCGGGCTTTGTCCTTCTGCTCCTGCATACATGCCGCAAAGCCTTCCTCGTCCACCGTAAAGCCCTTCTCCTCCAAAATTTCCTTTGTCAGGTCGAGAGGGAAGCCGAAGGTATCATAGAGCTTAAAGGCATCTGCGCCTCCGAGTTTATTTCCGCCATCCTTCTCCACTGCTTCTGTCATTTCATTCAGGATGCTCAATCCCTGATCGATGGTCTTGTTAAACTTGCTCTCCTCCTGCTTGAGCACATTGAAGATAAAGTCCTTCTTCTCCTCCAGTTCCGGATAACCGTCCTTGGAACCCTCGATCACCGTTCCCGCCAGATCCGCCAAAAACATGTCTTTGATGCCGAGTTTTCTGCCCTGTCTCGCCGCACGGCGGATGATCCGGCGAAGTACGTAGCCGCGTCCCTCATTGGAGGGCATTATGCCGTCCGAAATCATAAAGGTTGCGGAACGGATATGATCCGTGATAATGCGGATGGATACGTCCGTTTCATAGTCCTTCTTGTATTCCACGCCCGCAATCTCGCACACCGTTGTGCGCAGCGCAAACACCGTGTCCACATCAAAAATGGAATCCACGTCCTGCACCACGGAAGCCAGTCTCTCAAGGCCCATTCCGGTGTCGATGTTCTTCTGTTCAAGCTCCGTGTAGTTGCCCTTGCCGTCGTTGTCAAACTGGGTGAAAACGTTGTTCCAGATTTCCATATAGCGATCACAGTCGCAGCCTACGGTACACCCGGGCTTGCCGCAGCCGTACTTCTCACCGCGGTCATAGTAAATCTCGGAACAGGGGCCGCAGGGACCGGAACCGTGCTCCCAGAAATTGTCCGACTTGCCGAAACGGAAAATCCGCTCCGGCGCAATGCCGATTTCATGATTCCAAATATCAAAGGCTTCATCGTCGTTTTCATAGACGGAAGGATACAGCCGGTCGGCAGGCAGCCCTACCACTCTGGTCAGAAACTCCCAGCTCCATGCGATCGCCTCGCGCTTAAAATAATCTCCGAAAGAGAAATTGCCAAGCATCTCGAAAAAGGTGCCGTGTCTCGCCGTCTTGCCCACATTCTCCAGATCTCCGGTACGGATACACTTCTGGCAGGTCGTGACGCGGCGTTTCGGCGGAATTTCCTGCCCCGTAAAATAAGGCTTCAGAGGCGCCATGCCGGAATTGATCAGAAGCAGGCTGTTGTCATTGTGGGGCACCAGCGAAAAGCTCTTCATTTTCAAATGCCCTTTGCTCTCAAAAAAGTCGAGAAACATCCTTCGTAATTCATTTACACCTATAGATTTCATCGTTCTCTCATCCTCCTCGTTTCATTTTGAAAGCTGATGGCTATGCGTCTGCGCAAGTAAACTTGCCCATCCGCTTAGCCGCTGTCCGGGACTTTCAAAAGGTAAATTTATCCGCAAAGTAAGCGTCCAGTTCCGCAATCGCGATGCGTTCCTGCTCCATGGAATCGCGGAAGCGGACGGTCACGCAGCCGTCCGTCTCGGAATCGAAATCGTACGTTACGCAGAACGGCGTGCCGATCTCATCCTGACGGCGGTATCTCTTGCCGATATTGCCGCGGTCGTCAAACTCACAGTTGTACTTCTTCGATAACTGTGAGAAAATCTTCTCCGCGCCCTCGTTTAACTTCTTAGAAAGCGGCAGCACGCCGATCTTCACGGGCGCCAGCGCCGGATGGAAGTGCAGAACGGTGCGCACGTCGCCCTCTCCGATCTCCTCCTCGTCGTATGCGCCGCAAAGCACCGCAAGGAACAGTCTCTCCACGCCGAGAGACGGCTCGATCACATAGGGGATATACTTCTCGTTCTTCGTGTCGTCAAAATATGTCAAATCCTGCCCGGAAGTGTTCTGGTGCTGGGTCAGGTCGTAGTCTGTCCTGTCGGCAATGCCCCACAGCTCACCCCATCCGAAGGGGAATAAGAACTCGATATCCGTGGTGGCCTTTGAATAGAAAGAAAGTTCCTCCGGGTCGTGATCCCGAACCCGCATTTCCTCCTCCTTCATACCGAGACTCTTTAGGAAGTCGATACAATACTTTTTCCAGTAAGCAAACCATTCCAAATCGGTGTCCGGCTCGCAGAAAAATTCCATCTCCATCTGCTCGAACTCGCGCACACGGAAAATAAAGTTGCCGGGCGTGATCTCATTGCGGAAAGACTTACCTACCTGACAGATGCCAAAAGGAATCTTCTTGCGGGAAGTCCGCTGCACGTTCTTAAAGTTCACAAAGATGCCCTGCGCCGTCTCGGGCCGCAGATACACTGTATTTTTGGCGTCCTCGGTAACACCCTGAAACGTCTTAAACATCAGGTTAAACTGTCTGATATCGGTAAAATTATGTTTGCCGCATGTGGGGCAGGGAATGTTATGTTCCTCGATAAAATCCTTCATCTGCTGCTGGCTCCAGCCGTCCACGGAAGAATCCAGTGTCATGCCGTTCTCCGCCACATAATCTTCGATGATCTTATCCGCCCGGAATCTCTCATGACACTCCTTACAATCCATAAGCGGATCGGAAAAGCTGCCGAGATGGCCGCTGGCTACCCAAGTCTGGGGATTCATCAGAATCGCGCAGTCAACGCCCACATTGTACGGGCTTTCCATGACGAACTTCTGCCACCACGCCTTCTTGATGTTGTTTTTCAGCTCCACACCCAGATTTCCGAAATCCCATGTATTCGCCAATCCGCCGTAAATCTCGGAACCCGGATACACAAATCCTCTCGCCTTCGATAACGCCACAATTTTCTCCATCGTCTTTTCCATTCTCACTGCCTCCGTTTTCTTTCCTCATTTATGTAGTGTGAGAAGTGCTTCCTGGCGTCCCGCCCTATGACGGGACGTCTTTAGAAGTTCTTCTCGCGTTTTTCTCGTTATTCGTAAATGATATAGGAAAGCGACATGGTTCCGTCCGCCTCCTGATTGCTGATCTTCACGCTCTTTTTCCCCACGAGCGTCAACTCCTGCCCGCTGTGGGCACTCTGGTTTACATAAAGCGTTTTCCCGGGCAGATTGACAAGCATCTCCTCCCCGCTCTTCGTCTCCAGAATAAACATCCGCTTTTTGTCCCATTCTTCGATATAGCCAACCTCAGACGCTTTCCCGTCCATCGAGACAAAAGGCACGGCCTCCAGCTCATATCCCTCGTCCGACGCGCCTGCCATCGTCCCCACATACAGCACCCGGTGGTTAAATCCGCTGTAATCCTCCGGTGAGGCATATTTAAAATCCATCACAATACTGCCGCCCTTTTCCTCCACCGCCTCTAACGCCACTTTCTTTTCTCCGTTCTCCGCGCAGTATTCCTCCACGCGCGAGGCGGCGAACTCTTCCAGCGCCGACGGCTCGATCCGGTAGTAATTCTGGTCCGCGTTCCCGACGATCCGGTGTATGATCTCTCCGTCCTTACCAAAAGACAAGGTATTCGTTTCCGGCGCCTGTCCCCCGCCGCACCCGGCAAGCCCAAGAAGCAATATTGTCAGACCCAATATTCCCGCTGCTCTTCGCATATTTTCTCCTCTATAATCATCTATACTTACTCCGCCGTGCTCACTCGCAATCCGACGCTTCGCGTCTACTTGCTCGTGTCGGGCTTTCGCCCTATAAATTTCAGCCGTCACATGCATCCGAAAGCAGGCTTTCGTCTGTATGCGCCGCCAGCCCTTCGCTGCTGCTTACTCCGCCGTGCACACTCGCAATCCATTGCTTCGCAATTACTTGCTCGTGTCGGGCTTTCGCCCTATGAAGTTCTGTCATCGCATCCGTCGGCAAGCAAGCTTTCCTCCGTATGCGCTGCCAGCCCTTCGCACGGCTCAATCTTCATCATACTAAAGTTCTTCCACAATTTCAAGACTTTTAAACGGACGGTCGATATATAGACGGCGGTAGTCGTCGGCGATTGTCTTAAGCTGTGCAAGAACCTGCGGCGTGACAGTGAACGTGTAAAGTTTCTCGACTTTGCTTTCCGTGATGTAATTCACCGCATAGCGGGTGGATTCCTCCCACTCCCCCTCCTTTGGCATTCCCGGAAACTCTCCGCTTAACGCCATCGCCTTCATTTCAAATATGTACCGCACCAGCGCATTGGAAAGTCCCTCGTGCATGAGCGCACGCAGGGACTGGTAGAGAAGTTTTAACATATCCTTCTCGTCGTTATTCTCTCTCGTGTAGTAATCCATGACCTCCAGAAAATACATGCCGTAAAACGCACCCTCATAATCATCTCTAAGGCCTTCAAAATAATTCGTAATCTCAGCCTCCATCAAATTATATGAGGTTCTTCCTTCATACAGCTTAAAAGTTCCGAAGCAAAACGGATTGGCGGCCGCTAACAGCTTGCTGTTCTGTTTCCTCGCTCCCCTTGCAAAGGCTGATATCTTTCCCCGCTCTTTTGTCAAAATTACCAATCTTCTGTCATAATCATTTATCGGTTCAGCCTTTAAAACCATCCCCGTAATCTCTGTAATCCCCTGCATAAGAATGCTCCTCTGACTGCTCGGCCACTTCCCGCTCCTCTTGTCTCGACGCATCTTTATAGGCTAGAAAATCCTCGACTTTCCCCGTCGCCATAAACTGCTCCCAGTAATTTGATCCCTTCATCTTACGCCCCCTGATACTTTATCTCTCACAACACATAGGGTTCGCAGATTTACAAAATTCTATTCTGTATCGCCGGGATTATAACCGAAATTTTTAAGGAGATAGTCGCTGTCCCGCCAATCCTTTTTCACCCGCACCCAGAGCTTTAGATTCACCTGATTTTCCACCAGTTCCTCAATGTCCCTGCGCGCCATGGAGCCGATCTTCTTAAGCATCGCCCCCTGTTTTCCGATGATGATGCCCTTGTGGGAATCCTTCTCGCAGACGATAGTCGCCTCAATGTCCACAATCTTCTTTTTAAACTTCATCCGCTCGATGGTGACGGCTATGCCGTGGGGAATCTCCTCCTCCAGACAGCGCAGCGCCTTCTCCCTGATCAGCTCCGCCACAATCTGCCGCACCGGCTGGTCCGTCACCGTCTCTTCGTCATAAAAAGGTTCGCCGTAAGGCAGATATTTCATAATGCAGTCAATGAGTACCTGCATGCCGTCCTTTTTCAGTGCGGACACCGGCACGATCTCCGCAAAATCAAGCTCCTTCCTGTAAGCGTCGATATAGGTGAGAAGCAGCTCCTTCTTCACCGTATCAATCTTATTTATCACAAGAATAACGGGTGTTTTCGTTTTCTTCAACTGCTCGATGATGTGCTTCTCTCCCGCGCCAATGTAGTCAGAAGGCTCCACCAGCCAGAGAATCACGTCCACCTCGGACAGCGTCCGCTCCGCCACATCCACCATATAGTCGCCCAGCTTGTTTTTTGCCTTATGGATGCCCGGCGTATCCAGAAACACAATCTGTCCCTCCTCGCAGGTGTATACGGTTCTGATTCTGTTTCTGGTCGTCTGGGGCTTCTTCGATGTGATGGCGATTTTCTGCCCGATCAGCGCATTCATCAGCGTGGATTTTCCTACGTTCGGTCTGCCAATCAGCGTGGCAAAGCCGGATTTTAACTGTTTTTCTTCCATAACACCCGTTACTCCTGTTCTTTCTCTGCTTCCGTTTCCTCTACAGACGCATCCTTTTCCTCCTGTGTCTCCCTGATTACAACCGGACACCGAAGCCTTATTTTTCCCACATGCAGTTCCCGCTCCGTTCCCTTAGCACCGCGAGCTGCCGCGCGCTTTGACCTGCGCTTTTTCCACACTTTCCACAGAATGCGCACGGCAATCACCGCCACCGCAATCACGACAAGCCACAATACGAAGTAGGGAATGTCTATCACAAAACCGATGGCAAAATCCCGGATGCTCAGCCCGATATCCTCCAGGCTCTTCATGAAACCGTTCTCAATCCGCTGCCATACGGTAGCCGTCTGGGGCGGCGAGTACTTGCGTACTTCCGATATGGTAAGCTCCACCGTGCTGTAGTCAATCCGGTTGTCGTAGGTGCGAAGCTGTGACTCCATGCTCTCGAGCTGGTAACGCACTTCGGAAAGCCGCCCCTCGATGGCAATGATATCCTCCACCGTCTCCGCCTTCTCCATCAGTGCAAGCAGCCTCTCCTGCTCCGTGACAAGCGCTTTCTTGTGGCTTTCCAGATCCACATACTGTAAGGTGACGTCCTCCACGTTCTCGGAGCGGCTGGTTATATTGGTCTGCTCCCCCACCTGCGCCAGGAAACCGTCCAGCTTTTCCTTGGGCACACGGGCAGTCACATCGGCGCAGCGCTGCTTTACCTGCTGTTCCTCCACATAATAACTGTTCACATCATAGACCGAAATGTGCTCTATGTAGCCGCCAAGCCCCTCCACCTGCTTCTGCAGGCCCGGCACAAGGGTGTCAAAGTCCTCCGTCTCCGCAAAGATGTTCACGGTCTTAATCAGCTTGCGCGAGGTCTCCGGCGCCACCACTCCCTGTCCGCCGTCCTCCTGCACGTATCCTTCCTCCGCCGCGGCCGCTTCCTCCGCCACGTCATATTTATATGTCTCTGCACTGCGCACCATACCGCCGTCGTAGGCCGCCGTATCATAAGCCATACCGTTCTCGTACGCAATCTCTTCCATCGCTGCGGCCGGTGCCGCCCCACCCGCCTCGGCATACCCGGATCTGGCACTGCCGCACGCAGAAATAACTATTGTTATTCCTAAAACCAACGGAATCATCCGCAGCCTGACTCTCTTTTCCCTGTTCATACCGCTCCTCTTGCTCTCACATTCCTTACCCATCCTGTTTCCTCCCTTTCCCGCATGCTTTTTCAGGCAGCCGCGACATACATTCAGGCACGCATGAAATCTGCACCGCCTTTCGAGCACATCTGCTCTCTGTCAGCCTGTTCTATCAGTAATACCTCCCGGGAAAGGGAAAAGTTGCATTTTCATAAAATAACTTCCGTTTTTTAATGAGTCAGATATTCCACGGAACCAAAAATGGCCTTCTGCTCCTTGATCTTCTCCTCATTTCCCACCACGCACAGACAGTCGTCCTCCATAAATGCGCGAATGTGGGCCGCCAGATTACGGATGGTCCTGGTATCCGCAGAAAGCAGTTCGTCGCGCTCTTTCTGCACTCTGTCAAAAGAAAATCCCGTCATGTAGCCTGCCAGAGAATAATTTCCCTTCGCCGCCGGTGTGAGCGGCATATCCAGCGCGCTGACCGCCCCGATGATATACTGAGTCATAGTGCGCTCGTCGGCGTCAAAAGACGCCACAAAGTCCGCCGCTTTCTCGTACACCTCTATGGTTTTTTCCAGATTCGGGTCCCTGTAGGAGACAAAGTAGCTCTCCCCGGTCTTCCCGAACTGACACATACAGCCATAAGCGCCGCCCCTGACACGCACTTGTGTCCACAGGTACTCATAGCTCATCACAACCTTGAGCACACGGAGCGCTCCCGTATAGGAAAGTCCCTTCGCCGCATAGTTGCCCGCCCGGCAGACATACTGGATCTGGGCGGAGCTCATAAGCCCTTCGTTCTTTTTCACAGGCTTCGGCACATAAGGCATACCCTCTATCGGCTCTTTATAAAGTTTCGCCTTCAAGTCCTCGATCTGTTTCTCAATTCCCGCAAGACCGCTTCTCTCGGCCGTATAATCCACCATCAGGTTCTCCGGCCGGAAAATACAGCGCACCAGCCGCTCCATATTGTCGGAAAGTTCTTCCTTCTTCCCCTCAAAATCTTTCTCAAGCCCTTCCAGCAGACGATAGAACGCAAGACCGTTCACCTGATCCATCAGATGGGCCTGCTTTGACAGATAAGATAACGCCTGTCCCGCAGCCAGAGAATGCCCCGCGGACATCATCTGCGCCTGCTTGTCGGAGCGGTTCTCCGCCACCAGCTCGAAAAGCCGCTTTGCATCCGTGTAGACCGATTCAGTCAAAACCTCCGCCGCCAGCGCAAAGGCTTCGGAAAGGTTCTCATACAGCGTCTTTACCTTCAGATCGAAAGTCAGTTTATAGTCAGACAGGTTATCCGCGTTCGTGTAAACGTTTACCGCCGGAGCAATCCCCCCTGTCTGCAAATGGATCTCATTGTACAGTTCTTTGTAAGAATGCTTTTCCGTGTCCACCAGACCAAGCATCACCTGCAGAAGTCCCACATAGGGAAACAGCTCCTCCGGCACCTGCTTTAAGTCAAACAAAAACCGCAGATAACCGATCCCGTTTGTATAGATGTCATGGTACAGAAGCGTCGTATCACCGACGTGAAGTTCCTCGCTGCAATAGGGACGCGCCTTTTTCCCAATATCTTCTCTGGAAAGAAGGGGAATCTTTTTCATATCCTCTTCCCTGTCAGGCGTCTCCTGATACACGGCGAGCGCCTCCGTCTCCTCCACGATCCGCGCGATCTCCTCCTGCGTCATCGCGGCCTTCTTTGCGGCAAGTTTCTCCGCCAGCGCCTTATCCCGTCTTCCCGTAAGCCCTTTTACGGGACGCACCACCACCACGCTCTTATGCGTATTGTCCAGAAGAAGGCGCTTTAACAGTTCCTCATAGAAGGACGTATCCACCTCTTTCTTAAGCGTCCTGTAAGTCTCATCCAGCTCCAGATAGTCAAAGGGCTTCTCATCATCATAAAGCCATGTCTCAAACATCTGCAGCCCATACATAAGCCCCTTCGGGTAAGAACCGTAGTCCGCCTCCCGGTACTTAAACTCGTCGTGGTTAAGAGCCGCCTTGAGCGCCTTCTTCTCCACACCGTCCTCAGACAGACTCTTAAACGTCCCCTCAATGATCGTCACAAATTCTTCTCTCTGACTGCCCTCCGCATTCTTCGCCACGATGGAGAAATAGGGCTGTTTCACGTCCGCTTCGTAAAAGCTGCTGATGTCCGTGCCGATGCCCGCATCCAGAAGCGCCTTTCTCACAGGCGCGCCCGGCGCGCCCACCACCGCGTCCGCAAGCGCCTGAAATCCCACGCTCACCTCCCGGTTCAGACTCTCTCCCAGAGAGACATTGTAGGACAGGTAGGTATTCCCCTCCTCCGGCTCGCTCTCCATGATCGGGTACTCCTTCTCCACAAGCACGCTCTGCAAAAAAGACGGCTCCGTCGCAGGCGCGGAATCCACAAAAAGCGCCTCGTACTTGGACAGGTACGCCTCATCGAGATACGCAAGCCGCTCCTCCAGATCCATATCCCCGTAAAGATAGATATAGCTGTTTGACGGATGATAATATTTCTGATGGAAAGCCAGAAAATCCTCATAGGTCAGCTCCGGGATCACGTCCGGGTCGCCGCCCGATTCCACCGCATAAGAAGTATGCGGATAAAGGGAGTTCATAATCTCTCTGTACAGCACATCGTCCGGGGAAGAAAACGCCCCCTTCATTTCATTGTAAACCACACCGTTGATGGTCAGCTCATCCTCCGCGCTCTCCAGCTCATAGTGCCACCCCTCCTGCCGGAAGATCTTCTCCTCACGGTAAATATTCGGGTGGAACACCGCGTCTAAATACACGTCCATCAGGTTCTTAAAGTCCTTGTCATTGCAGCTCGCCACCGGATAAACCGTTTTATCCGGGTAAGTCATGGCATTTAAGAACGTGTTTAAAGAGCCTTTCGCCAGCTCAATAAAAGGATCTTTCACCGGATATTTCTCAGACCCGCACAGCACCGTGTGCTCGATAATATGCGCCACCCCCGTGCTGTCCTTTGGCGGCGTGCGAAACCCGATATAAAACACCTTGTTCTCGTCATTGTTAGAAAGAAGCGCCACCCGCGCCCCTGTCTTGTTATGTTTCAGAAGATACCCGTCCGATTGCAGTTCTTCGATCCTCTGTTTTGAAATAACAGTATATGCCTGTAAATTGTCTAAATTCATTTATGCTCCTCTCTCTACCTCATGCAAAATTAATATTTATTATACTCTATTTCTATATTTTTATCTATAGTTTCCCGAAAACCCCGACTTCCACCCGGTCCTTCCCCTTCCTGCTCACGCCTGTCTGTCCGTAAAAAATAAATTTCCCGAATCCGCGCACGGTGACGGCGTCCCCCTCCTTTAGCTGGCTGGAAAGGTTCTGGGTCTGTATGCCGTTTATAAAAACACGGCCGTTATTAAATTGTTCCCGGCTCTCCTCCCTGGATAAATTGTACACCTTGGAGATCACACCGTCGGCTCTGGGGGATGCCACCGTCACCAAAATCCGCTCCGGCTCTGCCTGTTCCGGCACGATTTCCCCTTCCGCCCGCTTGCAGGCGACATTCGTATGCCTTACTCTGTCCAGATTTTCCACAATATAATCCGCGATGTTTTCATGGCAGAAAAGCAGGGCGCCCTTTTCTTTCACAAAAAAATCACCCACCACATCCCGCTCGATCCCCAGATTCATCACCGCGCCGAGAAAATCCCGGTGAGTCAGATTTTCCGCAAACTTAGGTGTCTTCGGCAAGATCTCCACCCGCACAATGGGAAATGCCTCATCGTACCCCGGATCACCAAAGCGGATCATTTTCCGCTCGCTAAGCGGCGTGCCGCCCTCCATCCTCACCCCCGCGTAGGATACTTCCCGCTCCACCGCATAATAAGCCTGCTGCTCGGCAAGCCCCAGAAAGGGTGTGTACGTGTATATATTGCGGCTGTACGCCTTGTCCGCCAGCTCAATCAACCGCTTTTTTAACTGCTGTAAGTCTTTTTCGTCCGTAACCGCCATATTTCCCCCGTTCCGAAGCGTTCTGCGCCGCGGATTTTTTACAATCTTTTCCTCCAAAAGGTAACCCTATCATAACAGCTTGTGATGCGCAAGTAAATCAAAAAAAGGGGCATAAGCCATCAATCACAGACTTACGCCCCGGTTACTATTTGATTATTCCTTGCTCTTATCTGATTCGGCCGTCTCTTTTTGACGTTTCAAAACCACAATCACCACAGTTACCGCAATCACCGCCGCCGCAATCAGAATCAGCCAGACAAAACAGCAGACGCCAAGGAAAGTCGGGCAGATATGGCAGAGCGCACATTTTGACGCTTGATCTGATCCTGCCTGCCCCTCTATAACCCCGCCGGATATGTCAATTTGTCCGTCATCCGCGGACGAAAGTGCTGCCCGCTCTTCGTCCTGCCCCGGCTGTTCTTTCTCCTCTTCGGGCAGGTTTCCTGTCGTCTGCGGCGCTGTGGCGTTTTCCTGTCCGCTCTCATCCGCCTGCCGACTGTCCGGCGTGTCCTCTCCGGCTGTCGGCTGTGACTGTTTGGACAGATTCATCAACGCTGCATCTGTGGGTGGCGCGGCTGTCACCAATGGCGGTGTGACTGCCGGTCTGCCGGGATTTTTTCCGTTCTCCGGTGCGGCGCCGCCACTGCTGCCTCCGCTTCCGCCACTGCTGCCGCTGCTGCCTTCCCCACTGTTTTCACCGCCGCCGTCATTGTCTCCGTCGTCATTATCGCTGCCGTTATTGTTTCCGCCGCCGGACGAGGGTTTCCTATCCTCAAACCGAATCACAATGCCGACAGCGTCCTGTCCCGTTGCCCATGCGGGCAGTTCCACGGTTCCGTCCACCGTTTTTTCACCAGACACCCCGCCAAAATTCTCTCCCACAGAGCTTGTGTCCCATGTGACCGCCCGTGTTTCTGTCCTCGCCGTATAGTCTGTCCCCGTGTAGCTTACCGTGACCTGTGCGGGAAGCCATGTACCCACTTCCTGCGCCGTATAGCCGCCGCTCTTGCGTTTCTTCGTGAGGGTGTCCGGGTTTTGTACGGATGCGGTCAACGGCTGTACCGTCAAGGCGGCCGTACATGTCCTTCCCCCGGCGGAAACCGTATAATGATATGCCGCGCCCTTTTGTACAAAACCGTCTGCGGTGACAAAGGACACCGCCTCCTGCAAAATTCCCTTTGTCCGGTTGTCGTAGACTGTCTGTACGTTACAGTGGTCTTTCAGGTATGCGGTAAGCATTTCCATACTCCCGTTCGCCGCATCATCCGCATAGATTGTCAGGCTGTCCGGCGCTGCCGCAATCCCGGTAACGGCACGCTTCCGAAACTCTACGGTAATCTGTACGTTTGATGCACCGCCCGGTATCTCATAGGTATACTCCCACGCTCCACCGTTCCCATCCCATGTCATTTCCGAACCGGGCGTACCCTCTCCGGGCACCATCTCATTTCCGCCCACTATGATGACCGGGGTATATTCTTCCCCGTAAGTTCCCGTAAAAGTCACTGTGTCTCCATCCCCGTCGGGCGCATCCGGCGTAAGCGCGGTGTTCCCGGTCTGCCCTGCGCCTTCGCCTGTAACATTCGATTCTTCTATCGTCACATAAGTCCGCACTTCCGTCTTTGCGGACTCGGAGGCAAAATGATCTTTCGCCGCTTTCTTCCTTACATACAGCTCATACTCCTTATTGGGGTCAAGTCCCGTAAATACCCCTGTCTCATTCACCTTGTCCGCACTGCCCCAGTCCGGTTCCGCTCCTTCCGGCAGGCTCCCTTTTTCCACAAGGATATATTCTTCCCCTGCCGCCGGGTCTGTCACCGTCACGGTCGTGTCGGTCACTGCCGTCTTTTTGGGCGCGGGCGCGGCGGGTCTGTCCGGAATGTCGATTTTTGTACCGCCGCTTGCCGGGGTTGTCTCCCCGCCCTCCGACTTTTCGGGATAGCGTATATAAACAGGCGTGCCCGGTTCCACCGGCAGGGAGCCGTCCGTTTCCGGCTGTATCTTACTTCCCGCCGGGTCGTCCGGATCGGTATAAACCTCTGCATCCCCGAAACTGTCTGGCAGTTTTACGGTTTCTTTCTCATAATCTATGTCAAGATCACCAAGCGTAATCTCCGGCGCTTTCTGCAGGGTGGTAAACGTTACTTCCTTCACCACGGACAGGTTGCCCGCGGCATCCTCCAACACCACATAAACCGTATGCTTCTCCCCGGGGGTAAGCCCTGTGACGGTAAAGGTATCCGGCGTACTGCCCGTAACGTCTCTGACACCGCCTTTTTCTGCGCCGCCCTGGGCGCCCGCCACGACTTCCTGCGCATCCGGCGCCGTTCCGGTATCAGACACGATCCAGTATGCCTTTCCTCCCTCGGACGGGGTAAAGGTAATATCCGCCCCTTCCTGCGTGCGGTTTGTGACGCTTACGTCTCCGCTAAACTCCGGGCTGCCTGTGTCAAGACGGACTGTAACCGTCTGCCACCCGCTCTCATTTCCCGCATTGTCTGTCGCCTGCACATAATATGTATGGGTACCGTCCGTATCTACAGGTATCGTAAATGTTTCGCTGTATACCGGCGCGTTTCCGGGCAGTCCCGCTATCGTCTGCTCCGGACCGCTTTCCCCGTCCTTCCACTTGATTTCGGCAATGCCGCCGGAAATGATATGATTTCCGCTGTCCTGATCATCCGTCACGGTCACGGTGATGTCAAAGGCCTCGCTGTACCAGCCGTCCGCATTCGGCTGCGGGGTATCCGGCAATGTAATATTAACGATCGGCGCATAATCCTCCGCTATGACCTTTCCGCCTGCCGCCGTCAGGCTGACCTGCACGGTATTGCCTGCCTTGTCCTTGGCAGCCAATCGGATCGTCCCGCTAAATTCCGCATTTAGGGCAATCTCATAATACCCGCCTTTTACAAGGAGCGTTCCGCTCTGCCCCGTGCCGCTGTCAGGCGCCGTCTCGTAAGTCACTTCCTCTATGCCGGAAGGCGCGTCGGTAATGTCCCCTGCCGGTATTTTGATACGCATGCTCTTTTTTCCGATGATCCAGTTCCACAAATCCTTTGTGCCGTTTTCCACCGTCATCTGAGAAAGGTCTATGACCGGCTGCGTTTTATCCATCTTATAGGGAAACTCTGTCTGGTAAATATTCCCTGCGCTGTCCTTGATATAGATGGTCTTTCTTTCGCCTTCCTCCCCTGTCTCCTCTGAAATGACAACACGGTCTCCTATACTTGCGGGCGTCTCTCCCACGCTGCCGCCATCCTTCGGCGTCAGCGTAATGTCTGATGAATACCAGCCGTCCGCATTCGGGGACGGGGAAATATTGACATAATCCGTCAGGTCTTTGCCGGACGGAAATGCCTTGCACTCTATCGTAAAAGTCTCTTCGACGGTTCCGGTATAATTGCCAGTTCCCGTAACCTCGGCCTTGGCAGTCCCCGGATTCATGTTATCCGCATAGCTGACTGAATAGTCCGCGCCGCCTGTCAATACCCTGCTGCCGTCCGCAACCGTTATGACAGGCGTAACCGCATTTCCCGTGCAATAGTGCGGGCCGGGAGCTATGGTTACCATATCGATAGTCAGCGTTTTTGACAAAATGGTAAAGTCAAGGCTTGCCGTTTCCCCCGAAATGGTCAGCTCTGCCGTAGCGGTTCCGGCATTTATATTGTTTGTATAAGTAATCTGGCTGTAATCTGGCTTATTCGCGCCGGTTCCCACCCAACCATCGCTATAGGTAATGGTGACCGGCTTGATTGCACTCCCGTTATACGTCCGGTCTGCGTCTCCCCGCAGGGAAAGCGTTGCCGTTTCCTTATGTCCGCAGGTGCAGCTCTCGGTAATGACCGCGCCTTCTGCGGTATAGGTATAGCTGTGGTTGTGGTTGTTCAAGTATAGTCCGCCGTCTTTGTACGAATACCACCATTCGCTGTCTGTCAATGTAAAATTATCTTTGTTCCCCTCGCCTGTCTTGATGGCATAGGAACCGGCTTCGCCGGGTTGACTACTTGTAGTACTATAGTAATATTCCTTTACCGTCAGCGTACCGCCGGTATAGCCGGTTGCGTCCACTTTGACATTGTCCAGTGTGGTTCCGCTTTCAGTTCTAAGACGCAGAGCCGCCGTTCTACCGGAGACTGCCGGGCTGCCGGACAGGTTTAAGGTGGAGTCGGTATTATACATATAGATGCCATACTGATCCCCGTTAACCTTACCGCCCGTGACATTTACAGAAGCGCGATTCCATATGCCGTACTGATCCCCGTTAACCTCACCGCCCGTGATATTTACAGAAGCGAAATTCTCTATGCCACTGTCATCCGCTTTTGTGCTGGTAATAGTTCCGCCCTCCAGATTGACCGTGCCTGCGTTGTACACACCGACTCCTACGCTGGAAGAAAGGCTCGCGTTGTCCTTCATAGTCAGAACAGCATCCGCGCTTTCGTTCTTAACCACATATTGGAAGTAACCCATTCCACCGCTCACCACAGTGTCACCGCTAATGATGACTGTTCCGTAGTTGCTAATTGTATGATTATTCCCGCCTTCAACTTTACCGCCGTATAGATTGCATGTACCTGCCCCCCATGAAATTACACAAGTAGAACTGCCTGCAATCTTACCACTATAGAGATTGAAAATCGGCGGATTCGCTTGCGCTGCAGCAGCAATAGCAGCATTATTCTTTTTCCCATCGGCTCCGTCACCGCTCAATACCCCGACGTCTTGGCAATCATAGACGTTCAGCGTACCGTACAAAGAAATAGCAGGGACGTTCCCCGGACCGTAAAGTGTCTGTCCGTTAAGGCAGAGATTTACTACCACACCGGATGGTATTATGATCTTATCATTCAGAGCAACACCCGCTGCCAGATAGTAGTTTCCGCTCGTCAGCTCCCCGCCATCTGCAGACAGCACGGTATCAAAAGAAATGCCGTCATGGAAATGAGGTGCCGCCGCCATGACCTGCGCGCTTTCCCCTGCTATCTCTGCTATCTCTGCAATCTCCGTCCATGCCGTCAGCTTCGCCAGCTCTTCCTCGGAAATGAACGCCTGCTGTTCTTCGGTCAGCGTCTCGTATTCCTCCATGATGGAAAGGGCTTCCTCCGCATATTCATACAGCTTTTCCTCCCATGCGGCGTAGGCATCCTCATCCTCCACATCCGGCTCTGCGGCAAGGTATTCCTCCGCGTCCGGCAGGGCGTCGATCCGCGTAAGCAAATACTGCACCAAAGCGTCTGCACCGTTTTCCTCTTGCCCGGCGTCTGCCGTTTCTTCGTCCTCCCCTTCGGGGGACGTACTTTCCCCTGCGCCGCCTTCCTCCTCGGTGCCGTCTCCATCTTTGTCCGGCACAGTTGTTTCGTCTGTCTCCTGCGATTCTTCGCTTTCTTCCTCCTCTTCGGGGGACGTTCTTTCCCCTGCGCCGCCTTTCTCCCCGGTGCCGTCTGCATCTTTGTCCGGCGCAGTTGCTTCATCTGTCTCCTGCGGTTCTTCGCCTTCGTCCTCCTCTTTAGAAGGTGTCACTTCGACGTTATCGCTTAACCCCCCCCCGGTATTTTTTCATCATCCGGTGAGATATCCGTCTCTTCTGACGCCGCAAAGACAGTGAGCGTCGCCGAAGGAGACGGGAGCGCCGTTAGCAGCACGCAAAAGCTGAGTATTGCCGCCCATATGCGCAAATGTCTTTTTCTCCCTACTGCTCTTAGCCCTGCACGCTTCTGATCCATACTTAATCCCTCCCGCAACTTAACTTTTGTATTGCTATATGCCGCAGTAAAAATATAACCGCCGCTATGCGTGAGTGTATTGTACTTGAAAAGTCTTTTGGGTGGTATAGGATTGGTATGGATTGCTCGTTTTGTGGTATACTTTGTCGAATCGGTTTACATAATTCATTCTGCACATACGAAAAATCCCGGAAAGGAAATGATTCCTGCCGGGATGGTATTTTCAAAAAATGTTTGACAATCTGTCACAAAAGTATTATTGTGTAATAAATTAATTGCAAAAACACATATCCGAAACCTTTGAGAAAGAGTAGTACGTATGGGCTAACCCATTACAGAGAGCCGTCGACTGGTGAAAGACGGCATGGCGCTTATACCGAATGGACTTTCGAGGCCGGGTGGAAATGTCAGTGCATACCGACAAAGTAATCCCCGGCGGGAACCGCACCCGTTACCAAGGCGGCATATATGATTGTATATGGAAAAAGCGGATCGGGAACTGTATTCCCGCATCAATTTGAGTGGTACCGCGATAATAACTTTGTTTATTACCGTCTCAGACTTTCGTCTGAGACGGTTTTTTTTCGCGAATAAGCAGAGTCAGAAGGCCTATGACAAGCAACCCCAAAACCCAACCTGAGATAGGAGGACACTATTATGAAAAGCAAAACTATGACACTGTTACTCACTGGCGCGGTTCTCACTGCCGCTCTCACTGCCTGCGGCGCATCCGGCGGGAACGCTGCAGACACTGCCACATCCATTGACAGTACAGACACCGCCGACTCCCGCACAGATAAATCCGCCTCTTCCGGCGGCCAGACCTACAAAATCGGCATCGTGCAGTACGTGGACGACGCGTCCCTAAACCAGATCGTCACAGCCATTCAGACGGAACTCGACCAAAAAAGTGAAGAGCTTGGCGTTTCCTTCGACTACAAAAACTATACCTACAACGGGCAGGCAGACGCCACCACCATGAACCAGATCGCCGCTGATCTGATCGCCTCGGATGTGGATCTGATCATCCCCGTAGCCACCCCTGTCGCCATGGTCATGCAGAACGCCACGGCAGAAAATGCGCGGGACGACGGCAGTCTGATACCCGTGGTGTTCTCCGCGGTATCCGATCCCGTGGGTGCTGGTCTTGTGGCCTCCATGGACGCGCCGGGTTCCAACATTACGGGCACATCGGACGCCTTAAATACAGAGGCGGTCTTTGATCTGATGCTTGCCGCAGACCCCGATCTCCAGACGGTGGGACTGCTCTACGACAAGAGCCAGGACTCCTCCACCGCCGCCATCGCCGCCGCAAAAGCCTACTGCGAAGAAAAAGGTATTTCTGTGATAGAAAAGACGGGCACAAACAACGGCGAAATCTCCCTTGCGGCGGACGCTCTGCTCGCCTCCGGCGCGGATGCAGTATTCACGCCCACCGACAATAACGTGATGACTGCAGAGCTTGCCATCTATGAAAAATTCATCGACGCGAAAGTGCCCCACTACGGCGGCGCGGACTCCTTCGCCCTAAACGGAGCGTTTATGGGCTACGGCGTGAACTATGTGGAGCTGGGCGCCGCCACCGCGGACATGGCTGTGGACATTCTGGCAAACGGCAAAGATCCCGCTTCCATGGGCGTGCAGACCATGGACAACGGCATTGCCACGGTAAACACCGAGACCGCGGAGGCGATCGGGCTTGACTACCGTATGTTCGCTGACAAATGCTCCAGTCTGGTGGAAATCCAGACCGCGGAAGAATTTCACTAAGCACCTGCACTGGCAGTATCACACCGCCATAAAAGGCGAAATTTCGCCCCTATAATGAAACGGCAAGAAGAATAACGACTGTATTTTATTTAAAAGAGGTATCCTATGAGTACAATATTTTCACTTTCCATTTTACAAAGCGCCTTGGAACTGGGCTGTATCTACGCTCTGGTTGCGCTGGCATTGTTTCTCTCCTTCCGCATCTTAAATATCGCGGATCTGTCCACCGACGGCTGTTTTACGTTAGGCTGCGCGGTGGGCGCCATGGTAACGCTGTCCGGGCATCCCGTTCTGGCCCTCTTCGCCGCCATAGGCGCGGGTGTATGCTCCGGCTTTGTCACCGCCTTTTTACAGACAAGAATGGGGGTTCCCTCCATTCTTGCAGGCATTATCGTGAATACGGGGCTTTACACAGTCAATATCGCCGTCATGGGCTTTTCTTCCAACGTAAATCTGTTCGCCTGCGACACCATTTTCAGTCTGACAAAGGAAACCTTCTCCTACGGCTGGTACGAAGACTGGTATAAACTGCTGATTGCCTTTATGATTGTAATGATAATCGGCGTTATTTTATCTCTGTTTCTGAACACACGGCTGGGACTCTCCATCCGTGCCACGGGCGACAATGAACATATGGTGCGGGCGTCCAGCATCAATCCCCTGTTTATGATCACTGTGGGGCTTTGTGTGGCAAACGCGCTGACCGCCCTCTCCGGCGCGATCCTCGGTCAGTATCAAAAGTCCTGCGATATCAATCTGGGCACAGGCATGGTGACGATCGCCCTTGCCAGTCTGATTATCGGCGAAACACTGGTCGGAAAACGCGGTATGTTTAAAAAGATAACAGGTGTGATACTCGGGAGCTGTCTATACCGCTTTATGGTGGCGCTGGCGCTTCGCCTGAACGTGCCCGCGGAAGCCCTCAAGCTGGTCTCCGCCCTCATTGTCGCCATCGCCATCTCCTTCCCCTATCTCAAGGAGAAGGCCGCGTTTTACAGACAGCGAAACCATAACCGAAACGCCTGCAGAGAGGAGGCCTCCGCCAATGTTAGTCATTGATTCCGTTTCCAAAACATTTAATCCCGGCACAGTCAACGAGAAGAAGGCGCTCGACAAAGTGAGCCTTACTCTGGAAGACGGCGATTTCGCTGCCATTGTGGGCAGCAACGGCGCCGGGAAATCCACGCTCTTTCACGCCATCACGGGAAATTTTTATGTGGATGAAGGGCGGATTGTGCTTGGCGGCGAAGATATCACCTACTGCCGGGAACATGTGCGGAGCCGTGTAATCGGCCACCTTTTTCAGGACCCCTTAAAGGGAACCGCGCCTCATATGACCATTGAGGAGAACATGGCGCTCGCCTATCTGCGGGCGTCCACCAAAAAACACGCCTATTTCAGCCGGATCAGCGCAAAGGAAAAGAAGAAATTCAGGGAACAGCTCTCCCTTCTGGATATGGGTCTGGAAGACCGGATGAAACAGCCTGTGGGACTCCTTTCCGGCGGTCAGCGGCAGGCGCTCACGCTTCTGATGGCAACCATGGTAACGCCCCGCATTCTTCTGCTCGACGAACACACCGCCGCCCTTGACCCGGCCACCGCGGACAAAGTGCTCGCCCTCACGAAAAAAATCATCGCCGAGCGGCACATCACCTGCCTGATGGTCACACACAACATGCATCAGGCGCTCTCTCTCGGGAACCGGACGCTTATGATGGACGGCGGACGTATTGTCTTTCATGTGTCGGGGGAAGAACGCAGGAAACTCACCGTGGACGATCTGCTGAAGCAGTTTAAAGTGTGCGCCGGAAAGCGGCTGGATAATGACCGGATCTTACTGTCAAGATAGTCACCGCGAATAAGCAGAGTCACGAAATGCTTCGCATTTCTCGCTCGCGTTGCTCGTCGTAAACCGTCACAGACAGTCTTGCTTGCAAGCACGCAGCCTGTCTCTGCCGCTTTCCAACTCTGCTTATTCGCGGAAATAAAAGAACAGGTGAAGCCCTAGGGCCGATCACCTGTCCAGTGTAAAAGGGGAATTTTACAAAAATCATTGTAACAAAAAATTTTGTCAAAATCAAGCCCTAATAAGAAATTTTCGCGAAAAATTACATGTAAGTCATCGCGCAGTCCCATTTACTGTGGCAGCGCAGCATGTTCAAATGCTGAAAGACATCAGTCCCAGCTTCGAGAGCGCAAGCTCCTGGACCACCACACCCTTCGCCTTTTTCTGCGCCAAATTCATGTCGGCAAACGCTGCGAGAGGCATCTGTCTCGTGACATAACCTGTCTTTTTTTTGCCGAAGAGAGATTTCTTTTCCTCCAAAATGCAGACCTTAACTTTTGCCTTGAGCTGTTCATAGGTCCGATAGGAAAACTGCTCTTTAGACATGTAGTAAAGGTGGCTCTCCAATGTGGTCTCCGGGTCGGTGTCTTTGAAGATATAATACTCCACGATACTCTTGTATTTAAAGTTCACCATTTCGTCCTGCATAATCTCGGCATAGCTGAGCTTCGCGCCAAGGTAAACAGAACTTGTATCCTGCATAAAATATTTATAATCCCTGTTTTCTGTCTCCATCCTTTTCCCTTCCGCCAGCCGACGCTTCCCAATCCTCCCCGGCCGTCACGCAAAGCAGCAGTTCCGCCTTCGGCTTCACTGCCGCAGTTTTTACTCTGCCGAGATGGATTCTATCTTGCCGCCGCTTATGCGCATGGCATCCTCGATCGTCTTTCGCGAAAGCCCGGACTCATCCATCAGTTCCTCCACCGTCACCGCCCTGCGCAGCTCTTCCTTGAGGGCGTTTGCCGCATCCGCCACTTTGTTCACCTTATCCGCAATTTTCTGGTCGCTCTTTTCATCCGCCTCGTTTGCCGCAATACAGTCCTCCATCGCGTCCATCATCATTTTGGCAAGCATCCCCTGCGCTTCCGTCGCATGTTCCAAGGCGCCAAGCATAGTAACGCCCAGAGAAAGCGCCACATTGCCCTCGCCGATCAGATCCTCCAGACTCACGCCCTGTCCCGTATAGAGTTTGGCAATCTGCGGCACCTCGGGAAGCATAATCTCCGTCAGCCGTTTTATGGCGTCCGCATCCCCTGCCATCGCAGAAAGGGTAATGGCCTCCCTCTCCCCTTCCGTAACGGCCGGGATCGCCTGAAGCGCTTCCAGATAAGAGTCCAGGTAATTCCTTTCCTCCTCATCCAGATAGGCATCCGCATCTACAGGCTCGTCCACACCAATTTTATTCTGCCGCAGATAGTCGCAGACCATTTCCATCTGCTCCGCAGAAAGAGAAAGCGCCGAAAACGCTTCCTCCACCTCTTCTTTTGTTATGAAATTGTGCTGCGCTCTGGCTGTTTTCCTGACTTCTTCCAAAATTTCAGCAAACGCTGTTTCCCGCTCCATAAAACCCTCGTTACCTCCCGCACTTCTCTCTTTTCTCTGCCCAATGCGCCTGTTGTTGACAGCATTCCATAACACCAGCTATTTATATTAGTATAACATCTGTTATTCTTATGATCAGACTTCCCCGCACAAAAGTTCTGTCTAATCCGGCCTCTTGATATGTGTATGCGTATACAGATGCTCCTCACAGTATTCATAATTCCCGTCACACTTAGAGCAGAACCGGAACTGCATCTGCGGGCTGTCCACCTCTGTCCTGCCGCAGATCGCGCATTTATGCTTGGTAATCCCCGTGCTTCTCCTCACATCCCGCTTAAATTCCTGCCGCCTGTGAATCTGCTTCGGATTCAAATGCATCATGCTGCGCGAAGTCAGGAAAAATACCACAAAGTTGAGAAGTGACGCGCCGATGGCGAATTTTCCATACACATTCGTGCCGAAAAACTGGAACAGCAGCATCACCGCATAGATAATTCCCAGCCATTTCACTTTGATCGGAATGATAAACATGAGCAACACCTGCGCATCCGGGAAAGTCGCCGCAAACGCGAGGAAAATCGACATATTGATGTAGTAGGTGCTGAACATCATCGCAATCACGGTAAAATACTCACGCGGCGAGTTGATCGACAGAACCATGCCCATCAGGGATATCTCCGGTTTAAACAGATAACAGTACCCCATCAGCAAAAAGCTGCCCGCAATGGTGAACAGCATCCCCTGAAACAGATAGACGTTATAACGGTAGGTGCCCCATGTCCGCTCCAGCGATGTGCCAATGGAACAATAAAAGTATAACATGAGTAATGTAAAGAAAAGCCCACCGCTGCTCGGCGGAATCAGCACCCACGTCACAAGCCGCCAGATCTGCCCGTGCAGAATCGCGT
>CARUOB010000029.1:30304-33815 GCA_949076555.1 uncultured Lachnospiraceae bacterium
GCCGCTTCTGTCAAACAGCTCCAGCAGATACCCCACGGCATAACACATGACCAGTACAAAAGAAAGATTTTGTATCGCGTATTTTCCAAATTTACGTTCAAAAGGACTCATGCTTCACTCTCCCTCAAAATATATAATAGAATCCAAAGGCAGGATTCTATTATCAAAATTCTATTATATAATATAGCATCCCTCTTTTTAAAAGTAAATGTCACAGCTCTAAAAATCGCCTTCTTATAAAAATTTAATAAATGTCTTCCGAAAACTTCATTCTTTTCTAAGAATTGGACAATTGCATTTTGGAAAACTGTGTCGTATAATGACAGCGTGTGCCAAAAAATACATTATAATAGGTAAAAAGACAATTTATCCCAGGATACCATTTTATACATGAAGGAGCGAACAAGAAATGAGTGATATGCAATATACGCTTGGCATTGACATCGGTTCCACCACCGTCAAGATTGCCATTCTGGACGACAAGCATCAAATACTCTTTTCCGATTACAAAAGGCATTTTGCCAATATCAGGGAGACGCTCGCGTCTCTTCTCTCTCAGGCTTTTACACAGCTTGGCAACCTCACCGTGCATCCCATCATCACAGGCTCCGGCGGCCTGACACTGGCCAACCACCTGCAGATTCCCTTTGTGCAGGAGGTGATCGCCGTATCCACATCCCTGCAGACCTTTGCGCCTGTCACGGACGTGGCCATCGAGCTTGGCGGCGAGGACGCCAAGATTATCTATTTCGAGGGCGGCAATGTGGAACAGCGCATGAACGGCATCTGCGCCGGAGGAACCGGTTCCTTTATCGACCAGATGGCTTCCCTTTTGCAGACGGACGCGTCCGGACTCAATGAATACGCAAAGAATTACCACTCTTTATATACGATAGCAGCCCGCTGCGGCGTGTTCGCCAAATCCGATATCCAGCCCCTCATCAACGAGGGCGCCACGAAAGAAGATCTTTCCGCTTCCATCTTTCAGGCCGTGGTAAACCAGACCATCAGCGGTCTTGCATGCGGCAAACCGATCCGTGGACATGTGGCATTTCTCGGCGGCCCGCTGCACTTCTTATCGGAGTTAAAACAGTCTTTCATCCGCACGTTAAAACTGGATGACGCCCATATCATCGACACGGACAATTCCCACCTCTTCGCGGCCATCGGCTCAGCCTTAAACGCGAAGGAGGAATCTTTTTATACCATGGAGGAGCTGACGGCCAAACTCTCCGCCGATATCAGGATGGAGTTTGAGGTGGAGCGCATGGAACCGCTCTTCGCCACACAGGCGGATTACGACGCCTTCCGCTTACGCCACGGCGCCCATCATGTGGCCACCGGCGATCTGGCTTCCTATCACGGAAACTGCTTTTTGGGGATCGACGCCGGCTCCACCACCACAAAAGTGGCGCTCGTAGGCGACGACGGCTCCCTGCTCTACTCTTTCTACAGCAGCAACGACGGCAGCCCTTTAAAAACCGCCATACGCTCCTTAAAGGAGATCTACCGCCTGCTCCCGGCGGGCGTAAAAATCGCCCGCTCCTGTTCCACGGGCTACGGCGAAGCGTTGATGAAAGCCGCCTTTTTGCTGGACGACGGCGAGGTGGAAACGGTAGCCCACTACAATGCCGCCGCTTTCTTTGACCCGGAGGTGGACTGTATTCTGGACATCGGCGGGCAGGACATGAAATGCATCAAAATCAAAAATCATACCGTGGACAGCGTACAGCTCAACGAAGCCTGCTCTTCCGGCTGCGGCTCCTTTATAGAGACCTTTGCCAAGTCCTTAAACTACGGCGTGGAAGATTTCGCAAAGACCGCGCTCTTTGCCGAGCATCCCATCGACCTTGGCACCCGCTGCACGGTATTTATGAATTCCAAAGTAAAACAGGCGCAGAAAGAAGGCGCGTCCGTCTCCGATATTTCCGCCGGACTGGCCTACTCCGTCATCAAAAACGCGCTCTTTAAGGTGATCAAAGTATCAGACGCTTCAGAGCTTGGACGAAATATTGTCGTGCAGGGCGGCACCTTCTACAACGACGCAGTTTTGCGCAGCTTTGAAAAAATAGCCGACTGCGAGGCCATCCGTCCCGATATTGCCGGTATTATGGGGGCTTTCGGCGCGGCGCTGATCGCAAGGGCGCATTATAAGGAAGGATATCAGACTTCCATGCTGAATCTGGAGCAGATTACAAACCTGCAGTTCGAGACCAGCATGGCCAAGTGTAAAGGCTGCACCAACAACTGCCGCCTCACCATCAACAAATTCACGGGGGGCCGTCAGTATATCTCCGGCAACCGCTGTGAGAGAGGGCTTGGGCGGGCCAAAAAGGAGAACGGGGCGCCCAATCTCTTTGACTATAAGCTGAAACGGTACTTTTCTTACGAGCCCCTGCCTGCCAACGAGGCGAAACGGGGCACCGTGGGCATTCCGCGGGTGTTAAACATGTACGAAAATTACCCTTTCTGGTTCACCTTCTTTACGAAACTTGGATTCCGGGTCGTACTCTCCCCCGTTTCCAACCGCAAAATCTATGAGCTGGGCATCGAATCCATTCCCAGCGAGTCGGAGTGTTATCCGGCCAAACTGGCGCACGGCCATGTATCATGGCTCATCAAGCAGAAGGTGGACTTTATCTTCTACCCCGCCCTCTTTTACGAGCGGGACGAATTTCATGACGCCAACAACCATTACAACTGCCCCATCGTCACTTCCTACTCCGAAAACATCAAAAATAACGTGGAAGAGATCGGACGCGGCGAGGTGGGTTTCCGCAATCCTTTTATGTCCTTTAAGAGCCTGCAAACCATCACGGAGGCATTGACCCGAGAGTTTCGAGAGCTTCCGGTAACAGCCGTTATGGATGCGGCCGAAGCTGCTTGGAAAGAACTTGCCGCGGCCAGACAGGACATGCGTGACAAAGGCGAGGAAGTGATCCGCTATCTGGAGACAAACCATAAACGCGGCATCGTGCTGGCAGGACGTCCCTACCACGTCGACCCGGAAATCAACCACGGTATTCCCGAGCTGATTACCTCTTACGATATCGCGGTGCTGACCGAGGACTCCGTCTCCCATTTGGCTGCCCCTGAGAGACCCCTGATCGTCTCCGACCAGTGGATGTACCATTCCCGGCTCTACGCGGCGGCCAGTTTCGTAAAAACAAGGGAAGATCTGGATTTGATCCAGCTTAACTCTTTTGGCTGCGGCCTTGACGCTGTCACCACGGATCAGGTAAACGACATCCTTACCGGCTCCGACAAGATCTATACCTGCTTAAAAATCGACGAGGTCAACAATCTGGGCGCGGCCAGAATCCGCATCCGCTCCTTGCTCTCGGCCATAAAAGTCAGGGAACAGAAGGGCGAAAAACGGCAGATACGCTCCAGCGCCATCAAAAAAGTGCCCTTTACCGAGGAGATGAGAAAGGATTACACCATCCTCTGTCCCCAGATGTCGCCCATCCATTTCGACATCATCGAGCCCGCTTTCCGCTCCTGCAGCTAC
>CARUOB010000030.1 GCA_949076555.1 uncultured Lachnospiraceae bacterium
TAAAGAAGGACATCTGCGTCAACAGATGCCCAACAGGAGCTACCGATAGACGGTTAGCCCGATTAGTGAATTACGAAATAGCCGTATCCTTTGGTCGGGGGCGGCTATTTTTGCGTCTTGCTACTATCCTTACCGATAGAGTATCCTATTCCAAAGCAGGTCAAGCCGAAGCTCAGCACTGCAATTAGTCCTAAAATATCCATTGGCACAGCCCTCCTTTCCATTCGATTCCCTTGTGGGTTTCTATGTAATCGGAGGGTCACAGTCCCTCCGGAGAGGGCTAACCGCCTACCATCTTGGTATTCCCAAATAAATACTACCATAATTCGACAGGAAGTTCAATTTAATTTTTCACTATCCACTGTACGATATTCTGTCACCCCCCCCCAAAAAAAACAGCAACGCGGAAGGTAACCTATCACTTCGCAACAGAGTCTCACCGGCATTCCTGTTATATTTGAAGTCTGTTTCCGGGTATGCTATGATAGATATGCTGCGAAAAACACATGAGCGCAGCAGACTATTTTGATATGGAGGTAATGATGAGCAAAAAGAACAATCCCATGAAAAGATACGCGGCCCTGTGCGGCATCCTGCTTCCCGTAGCGATGATGGCAGGCTGTGCAGGCGCGACAGACGGCAGCAGCGCAGGAACGGACTCTGCCTTAACTTCCCCCGCCACTGAAAGCGATACGAAAGAAAGCACTGTCGGCGCGGATGCACAGACGGACACAGCCGCTTTCCCTGCCTTTACCGCGACGGATCTGGACGGCAATGAAGTCACGGAAAGTATTTTTTCTGAAAAGGATCTGACTGTGCTCAATATCTGGGGCACCTTCTGCGGTCCCTGTATCGGAGAAATGCCGGAGCTTGGCGAATGGGCGAAAGAGATGCCTGACAATGTGCAGATCGTCGGCCTTATTATTGATATCAACGGGGAAGAGGACACGGAGCACCGCGATTTGGCGGTTGACATAACACAGCAGGCAGGTGTAGAATTCACCAATCTGATCGCCAATATGGATTTTGCGCCAATCTTAAAAGACGTGGTCGGCGTACCCACCACCCTGTTTATCGACGGGGAGGGCAATCTCGTGGGTGACCCGATTGTGGGCGCCAATGTGGACGGGTATAAAACCTTTGTGGAGGATTATCTGCATGAACAGTAAAGCAAAAATTCTGCTCAGAACAGCCGGACTTTTCACCGCCTGCGCCTTTGTTATGTACGGCCTTGCGCGGGGCGAAGCGGCCGTGGTCCTGAACAAAGCGGTCAATATCTGTCTGGAATGTATCGGGCTTGGATAAAGAGCTGCAGCACGAAACGCGGCATTCCGGCCATGTATCTTCGCGCAAATATGTGTCTGCGCATTGCCTGACACAAACCCGATTATGCGCAAAAAATGCACAGAAATGGAGTAAAATATGAGAATCACATATGCAATCAGGCGAAAACTCCTACAGATCATCGCCTTTGGCTGTTCCAACGCGCATCTTCTGAACTTTAAGGGCGGCAAAATCTATACGGGAAAATGGAAGCAGTTCTGCAATCCCGGACTCAACTGCTACTCCTGTCCGGCTGCTGGCTTTGCCTGTCCTATCGGCGCTTTGCAGGCAGTAAACGGCTCCAGACAGTTTTCTTTCAGTTTCTATGTGACGGGGCTGCTCCTTGCCTTCGGGGTGCTGCTTGGGCGGGCTGTCTGCGGGTGGCTCTGCCCTTTCGGCCTGCTGCAGGAATTGATCCACAAAATTCCCTCACCGAAACGAAAGCTCAAGAGGGGATTTCTGTATATCAAATATGTCGTTCTTGTGGTCTTTGTCCTGATCCTGCCCGTCGCGGCCACCGACTACATGGGCATGGGCAAACCCGCCTTCTGCCAGTATATCTGCCCGGCAGGCACGCTGGAGGGGGGACTGTTTCTTCTGGCGGCGCACGAAAGTCTCCGAAAAGCGGTCGGTGCGTTATTCAGCCTGAAAATGGCGATTCTTGTTTTGACCCTTGCAGGCTGTGTATTCTTCTACCGTTTTTTCTGCCGCACACTCTGTCCCTTAGGGGCGATTTACGGACTGTTCAACAAAATCAGCATATATCATTTGGAAGTGGACCACCACAAGTGCGTCGGCTGCGGAAAATGCCACGCGGTCTGCGGGATGGAAGTAGATCCCGTAAAGACGCCGGATTCTGCCGAGTGCATCCGATGCGGCGCCTGCGCGGATGTGTGCCCGACCGGAGCGGTATGTATCGGTTTTTCTGCAAAGCGCGACAAAAGTCTGACATAATAGAATAGTTTTTGCCAAAAAAGGAGGCTGTGCATGGCGTATGTTCCCATTCACAGCCTCTTCTCCATCAAGTAAAACCGGCCCATCCGCCAGTCCGCAACGCCTCTTCTCTCATACCCATGTCCCGTGTAGAGCGCAATGGCGGCAGGATTTTTGCTGAACACGTCAAGCCTGATCGCCCCGACACCCTTATTTCGCAGTGTTTCTTCCATGTACGCAAGCGCCTGCCCTGCCATCCCCTTTCCCTGATACCGGGGATGGACGCAGAGCCGATGGACAATGCGGTATGTAAGGTCAGGATATCTCCAGTGGCCGTCGTCATACTCTGGATCGCAAGTCTGGTTCACGGTAAATGTGACAGCGACCTCTCCCTCTATCGTCCCGACAAACAATGTATTTTCCTGTAAATCTTCCAAAAAGTCTTCCTCCGTAGGATAGTTTTTATCCCACTGAAAAATCTTTTGTTCCCGCATATGAAGGATGGCGGCGGCGACCATTTCACAGATCGCCCCTATATCCTCCTGTCCGGCTGGCCGAAACTCCATTTTCGCTCCCGTTCCAACGCGCTTATCTCAAAACCGCAGGCACAGTCCGCCTTTTCAGAAAAGACTGCTCAGGCGCTCCGCCACAGTCATGGGCATTTGCGGCGCTTCTTACTATCCGTGCTTCCTGGCCAGATAACAGAATCCATAAGCCGGAAGCGGTATCTTCTCCGGGGACAACTGCTCCCCCGTAAGCATATCCGTGTACGTACCCTCTACGCCGTTTACGGATACCTCCTTATTATACTCGCTGAAATTGAAGATGCCAAGGATTTCTTCATCCCCATGCACTCTGTCGATTCCCAGCACATTGTCATCCCCGGTATCGAGCGTGCGGGCGTCCGCCTCCACCGTGAACGCCTGACTGGATCTCCTGATTTTTTCCAGCAGGTCAAGTTGTCCGAAAATCCGTCCCGCCACACTCTTCTTGTCGGAAATCTGCTCCGCCAGCTTCCAGTCCATTTTCCCGCGGTGAAGGTAACGGGAATCCGCCGCCTTGTCCGGGTCGTCCTTATAGCTGTAGTCGTTCACCTGTCCGACCTCATCCCCGCTGTAGAGCACGGGAATCCCGGACTGCATAAACATGTATGCGTGAAGCGTCACGTCACGTCTGAGTGCCCGCTCCATGGCCTCCTCGTCCTGCTCAAATCCCGCTTTTTCAACGCCGCACATGGAAGCCGTGGTGCCGCAGAATCTAGCGTCACCGGAAACGGGATCGGCATTGTAAAGCTCGCCTCGGCTTACGCTCTCGCCTTCGAACCCTTGAAAATAATTGTTCAAATACTGTTTGTGGGAGCGCTCCTCACATCCCCAAAGATGCAGGGTATCGTAATCCAGTCCCCAGCCGATATCGTCGTGGCAGCGCAGGTAATTTAAAAATACATACTCCTTCGGAAGGCTGTTTACAATGTCGAGCTGTCTCTTAAGAAGCCGCACGTCCCGCGTCGCCACGGTATGCCATGTGGTAGCCATGGTAGTCACATTGTACAGCATATGGCACTCAGGTTTTTCCACCGTCCCGAAATAGGGAACCACCTTCTCCGGCTCCATCACCACTTCACCGAGTAAAAGCACACCCGGACATACGATCTCGCCGATCATGCGCATCATGCGCACAATCGTATGCACCTGCTTCAGATTGCGGCATTGGGTATGCAGCTCCTTCCAGATATAGGGCACCGCGTCGATGCGCATGATATCAATTCCCTTATTCGCAAGGTAGAGGAAATTGTACATCATTTCATTAAACACCCTCGGATTTTTATAGTTCAAATCCCACTGGTAAGGATAAAAGGAAGTCATAACATAATGCCCCGCGTCGGGAAGCCAGGTGAAATTGCCCGGCGCGGTGGTGGGAAACACCTGCGGAACCGTCTTCTCGTACTCTGCGGGAATGGCGTCGTTGTCAAAGAAGAAATAGCGGCTCATGTACTCGCCCTCGCCCGCTCTCGCCCGCTTTGCCCACTCGTGATCCTCGGAAGTGTGGTTCATCACAAAATCCATGCAAACGCTGATTCCTTCCTTCCGGCAGGCCGTCGTCAGGCTTTCCAGATCCTCCATCGTGCCAAGCGCGGGCTGCACCTTCCGGAAATCGGAAACGGCATAGCCCCCGTCCGAACGGCCCTTTGGCGTATCCAGAAAGGGCATCAGATGAATATAATTGACATTACAGCTTTTGATATAGGACAGTTTTTCCTGCACACCCTGCATGTTTTCTGCAAAGTTATCAATGTAGAGCATCATGCCAAGCATATCGTTGCCCTTGTACCAGTCGGGACGCTTTTCCCGCTCGGCGTCCTTCTTTTTCAAATCCTTCGCCCGCTCCTCATAGAAACAGTGAAGCTGGTCACACAGCTCCGCGAACATGGGACCATTGTCGTAAAGCTCCATGTACAGCCATTTCAGTTCGTCCAGATGTCTGTCAAAACGTCTTCTGTAAGCTGCCTCCGCCCGTGATATCTTTTCTGTTGTCTGCACAGTCTCTATCTCCGACTGTGGCATGTCTTTCTTCTTGCCCGCCGCCTTTGTACGCGCTCCCTCTGCCTTTCTGCCTCTCATACCTGCCTCCCTGCGAAATTTAATCTCAAGTCTTCTACGTTTCCTTGATCAGTTCGATCTGGTATGCCGGATACTCCTTCTGTTCCACCGGCATCGGAAGCCCCGCCTCCATCAGATCTGCCCCATAATAGCGTTTTCCACTCTCTTTATCCCGATATACCGATTCTGCTTCCAAACCGCGCATTTTGACATAGCTGACCGTCATATTGCCGTGCATCTCCAGCATAACCACACTAATTAACGCCCGATCCCGCTTCTTTGACACGAACATCCACGCTGCGCAAGGCTCCGAGAAAGGATTTGTCAGGCGATAATATCTGCCCCGCCGCGTCAGTTCCTCCCGGCTCTTATACTGTCTGATCTGTTCCCTGACAGCCGCCTTCTCCTCCTGCGTGAGTTTCTCGGGATCAAGTTCATAACCCAAAACACCCGCCATAGCCACCGTACCTCTGGTATGCATGCACACACTCCTGCCCGTCTGGTGGTTCGGCACGGCCGAAACATGGGAACACACTGTGGACGCCGGATAAAAAAAGGAAGTGCCGTATTGGATTCGCAGCCTGTCCAGCGCGTCCGTGTTGTCGCTGCACCAAATCTGCGGCGTGTAGTAGAGCATCCCCGCGTCAAACCGGCCGCCGCCGCCGCTGCAGCCCTCTACGAGAATATCCGGGTACCTTTCAAGCATCCTTTCCAGGAAATCATATACCCCCAGCACATACTGATAAGTCACCTTTCCCTGGGCGGTTTGTCCCGAAAACACATCTACAATGCTGCGGTTCATATCCCACTTTACATACTCAATTTTTCCCTGGTCAAGTATCTTGCATATCTGCTCAAAAATATAGTCTCTGACGTCGGCTCTGGAAAAATCCAGCACAAGCTGGTTCCGGCTTCTGACCGGCTCTCTGCCCGGTATCCGCAGCGCCCAATCCGGGTGTCTTCTGTACAGTTCACTGTCCTCCGAAACCATCTCCGGCTCAATCCAGATACCGAATTTTACGCCCTCACCATTGACCTTTTCAATCAACTCCCCAAGCGTGCAGCCCAGCTTTTTCTCATTCACATGCCAGTCGCCGAGACCGCTGTTGTCATCCTCTCTTTTCCCGAACCAGCCGTCGTCCATGACAATCATATCGATGCCCAGCTCTGCCGTGCTCTTGGCCAGTTTCAATATGGTCTCCCCGTCAAAGGTAAAGTAAGCCGCCTCCCAGCTATTGAGTAACACCGGACGGGGCGCGTCCCTGAATTTCCCCCTGCACAGATGTTCCCTGATGCAGTCGTGAAAGCGGGTGGAAAGCATACCGGTCCCCCGATCGGAATAGCTCATGATCGTCTCGGGAACCACCAGCTTCTCCCCCTGCGCCAACGGATAGTGGAACAGGTCGCTTTGCAGTCCCATCATGACTCTTGTCTGATCATACTGATCCCGCTCCGCCTCACAGAGAAAATTGCCGCTGTAGACAAACAACATGCCGTAGCAGTTTCCCGTATCCTCCGTTGCGCTCCTGTCCGCCACAATCACTGCCGGATTATACTGGTGGCTGGAGGTGCCGCGGCGGCTGCCGATGGCGTAGGTGCCGTGCCCGATCTCCTCCCGCTGCAGATTTCTCTCCATGGTATGTCTGCCATAAAAACTGAGCATGTCGAAACGCCCGGTGACAAAATCCAGACAGGCGGACGCCGCCTTCTCGACAGTCACGCTTTCGTCTCCGCGATTTTCTATGACAACGCTCCTTGTAATGATATCCGCTTCCTCCAGCACGCCGTACAGAAGCGTCACCCGCACACCGCTCACCTTATCTTCCAGATAAATTTCAAGTGTCTGCGCTTCCCCGGAATCAGCATAGACTGCCGGAAGTCCCGGCAGCCTATACTTTCCCTTTTTCGTCTCATGTCCGACGTAGCGTAAATCACAACAATCAGATCCATCCGCATTGCGGATGACAAGGGCGCTGTTTCGAAAATCGCCTACGCCCATGACTGGGTATTCCTGAGGTAGAACATCCATGGAGTAGGTTCTGTCGTTTCCCACGTCCGAAGGATTGCCGGAAAATCCCCTGTCATAGCATGTTAGCAGATAATCCATATTTCCGTACACACGTCCTCCGTAATACAGATGCAGTAAAAACCCGAAGTCATCCACCTTTATCTGATAAGAAGTGTGTGCCGTGTCCAATGTGAAAATCCGTTTTTCTTGCTGATATCCAATTGCCATAATCTATACCAAATCTGTCCTTTCTTAAAAATTTGTCTTACCTCTTTTTCACGAACCGTTCCTAATCATACCGCATTTCGGCACCATTTTCCAGTCCGCTTGTTATTTTACAGCCCCATTTACAACACCGTTCAATATCTGTTTCTGACAGATCAGATAGAAAACGAGTATCGGAATCAGCGACAGTAAGTATGACGCAAACGCCAAATTATAGTTGGTTCCAAACTGTGACTGGAAATTCAACTGGGCAAGGGGAAGCGTGTTCTCGGAAGAACCCGCCATGATGATTAACGGCGTCATGACATCATTCCATACTGCCAGCGCCGTGATAACTGCGACAGTCGCATGCATCGGTTTCATGATCGGAAAAATGATTTTCCAATAAGTCAGCCATGTGGATGCGCCGTCTACCCTCGCCGCCTCCTCCAGTGCCAACGGGATATTGGTCAGGTAACCCGAGTACAGCATAATGTTCATCGGCATGTAAAATACCACATACAGAAGAATCACGCCGAACCAGTTTGCAAGGCCCATCTCCGCCGTCTGCTTGGCAAGCGGCATCATCAGAATCGCGAACGGTACGAACATACCGCTGACGATGAAGAGATAGACAAAGTTATAAAACTTGCTTGACTTGTTCCGTCCAAGCGTATATCCCATCAGGGAATGAATCAGAATGGAAATTCCCACTGTCAGACCGGAAATCACCAGACTGTTTTTCAAAGAGTTCCAGAAATCCGTTACCTCCATCGCCTCCCTGAAATTCTGCAGGCTCCACACCTTGGGAAGCGAAAGGATACCGCTTATGCTGTTAGTCATCTCAGAAGGCTGTTTGAACGCGATCACAACAGTCATGTAAAGAGGAAAGATAATCGTGGAAAGCCCGAGAATAAGCAGCACCAAAACGGTTTTGTTTGATTTTCCAACTGACGATGTATGCTTCATAACTGCTCCTCCTTTGAACTGGAAAATTTCATCTGCGCAACAGAGATCACTACAATCACAATAAAGAATACAACCGCGTTCGCGCTCTGGAAGCCAAACTGTCCGCCCGACATACCGTTATTGTAGATCAGGTAGGAAATGGACTCCGTGCTCTGCGCCGGGCCGCCCTTTGTCAAGGCGATGATCTGGTCAAACACCATCAGGAAGTTTTTCACACACAACACCATGTTGATGGAGAAAAACGGAATGATAAGCGGAAACGTCAGATGCTTAAACTGCTTCCAGCCGGTCGCGCCGTCCAGACCGCCCGCCTCGTAGACGTCTTCCGGCACCGTCTGCAATCCCGATATATAGATGATCGTGTTCATCGCGATGGCCTGCCATGCGCAGACGATCATCACGCCGATCCACGCTTTGTTCGGGCTTGACAAAATACTGGAGCTTAAACCCTGTAAACCTGTCATATCCGCCAGAGCCGGAACGATGTAAGTAAAGAAGTAGTTGAAAATGTAACCTACTACGAGAGCACCCAATATGTTCGGAAGGAAATACGCGCCGCGGAAAAATCCCTTTGCCTTGATCTTGCTGTTGAGTCCCAAAGCCAGAATCAGGCTGATCACATTTACCACGACCGTTGTCACAATCGCCAGTTTGATCGTGAACAGATAAGATTTCCCTACGCGTGCATCCGAAAACAGGTCGATATAGTTGCGAAGCCCCACCCAGTCATGGCTTCCGAACCCTCTGGAGTTGGTGAAGCTATACATGGCGCCGCGAATCAACGGTATCGTGTTAAAGCAGATAAACAGCGCCAGAATCGGTATTGTAATCAGTAAAAACGTTCTTTTTCTCTCATTTTCATGTTTCGACATCACATTTACCCCCTTCCTACTGTGCACTTCCGTGCGCGGCTTCATATTCCTGTACCATGCGGATAATGTCTCTGTTATATCTCTGCCAGCTTGTGTCGAAGTTCTTCAGGAATGCATCCTTGTTCTTCTCGATCAGGAATGTCTGCAAAAGCGCATCCACCGACATCTCCGACGGATAATAGTGATCCTGATAGTCCGTCATGTTGCCGCTTGCGATAAACTCTGTCATACCGTCCAATATGACGGGTAAGGTAAAGTTTCCTTTTTTACAAGGAACAGACGTCTGCGCGTCAATGTATTTCTGCAGGGTGTCATCCGCATACAGGAAGTTTAACACCTCGTAGGCGGCCTCCTTGTTCTTGCAGTCCGCTGTCACACAGAATCCAAGGTCGATACCCGAGTTTAATGTCCTGCCCTCTTTTTCGTCGCTTGCCGGCATGACGAAGGAATCCATCTTCAAGTCCGGATTCACCGACAAAATCTGGGGCGCCGCATAGCTGCCGATGGGGTACATGGCGGATTCCCCTCTGGCAAAAGCCGTACAGGCGTCATTGTAGTTGTAGGCAAACGGATCGTCCGGCCCGTAAGGCAGAAGCGCCATATACTTTTCTGCAAGCTCACCGTACTCTTTCGTAAAAGTTGTCTGTCCCTTGTTCACCTGCTTGGTCGTGTCCGCCGGAGCAAGCTCCACCGCCATCGCATTCCAGGGCGCCAGACAGGTCCACGTGTCCTTGAATCCGAAATAGAAAGGCAGGATACCTTCCGCCGAAATCTGATCGCACAGGGCAAGCATCTCGTCCCACGTTTCCGGAATCTGCCAGCCGTGCTCCTCAAACATCTGCCTGTTGTAGAGGATGCCCGCCGCATTGGCCGCATAAGGCAGAATGTACGTGCCGTCTGTGGGAACAAGCTCCAGCGCCTCGGCGATTTCCAGATATCCTTCGTTGACGTTCTGCATTCCCTCATAACCGGAAATGTCCGCCAGTATACCGGCGTCCACGAAGTAGGAATAGTTGATGTCTCCGCCGATTCCTATAATGTCCGGATAGTCCTCCCTGATAAACCTTGTTTTCAGAATCGCCATCGCATCGTTAGGCGAGCTGATGGTCAGGTGGATGTCGTCATGGGAGGCGTTGAACGCATCCTCCACCGTCTTGAAATAGTTTGCCGCTTCCGGCTTATACTGCACAATCTCAACTTCAATCTTTCCGTCTGAGGAACTTCCGCATCCCCAGGCGAACGGCGCTATCGCGGTAATACATGCTGTCAGCGCCAGACTCCTAAATCCCTTTCTCTTCATTGCCCTTCTCCTTCCTTTTTGGAATATAACGTGTCAAAAGCAGATCTAAGTTGATTCGTTTTAAACATTGTAACATGCCATAATGCTAGCAAAAATAGCTCTATATTGTACATTTTATGCCTTTATGCACGTTTTTCGCGCATGTATTGAAGTGACCACGCATTTTGGTATATACTAGTGTGAGAAGAGTTTCTAATGACGTCCCGCCATAAGACGGGACGCCAAGAAGCGTCTCACACGGGAGAATGCCTGAAAAGCGGAATTCTCCGCAAATTTTGAGATTCCGCAAACCTGAATCATGACACGGAGGTTCTTTATGAGCGAAGTCATCTTCTCGGTTTTTCCGAGTGAAAATTTTGTGGATCTGGGGCTGTATCAGTTTGGGTGGGAGCAGTGCGCGCCCTCCCACTCGTTCGGTCCGGCGGCCAGAAACCACTATCTGTTCCACTATTGTCTCTCCGGCACCGGGACACTGTTCGCCGATAATGCCCACGGCGAAACCGTACGTTACCAGATAAAAAGCGGGCAGGGCTTTATGATCTTCCCTAATCAGGTATGCATGTACATCGCGGATTATGACATCCCATGGGAATATACGTGGATTGAATTTGACGGTCTGCGCGCCAGAGAGACGGTAAGCGTGGCGGGCCTGGCTCCCGACCAGCCCGTCTACAAAGCGCGCTACAAGGACATTGCCGAGACGATGAAAAACGAAATGCTCTATATCGTAAACCACAAGGATGCATCTCCGTTTCACCTGATCGGCCATCTGTACCTGTTCATCGACAGTTTTGTCCGCGCCTCCACCTCCACACAGGTCGGCAAGGGAAACAGCCTCCGCGACTTCTATATTAAGGAAGCCTTCGCCTATATCGAGCAGAATTTCCAAAATGACATTACCGTGGAAGATATCGCCGCTTCCTGCGGACTCAACCGGAGCTATTTTGGAAAAATTTTTCACGAAAATACAGGCAAATCGCCTCAGACGTTTCTGATCTCCTACCGCATGACCAAAGCCGCGGAATTGTTGAAGCTGACGGACCTGTCGGTGGCCGATATCGGAAATGCGGTGGGGTACCCGAACCAGCTTCATTTCTCGAGAGCGTTCAAAAATGTGTACGGAATCCCGCCAAGACAATGGCGCAATGAAAACAGGCCGATGATTTAGCGAAAAAACGTTGACGTACTGTCTTGACATCAAGTATAATTTTACCAGTACGGCATAAAGAAAAAATTCATCAGGAAGTGAGGTCAACATTTTGAGACAGTTTTTTGGTATGAGCCAAAGTGGTAATCTGGAAGAAGCAGTCCGCGGTCTGAAAGACCCGCAGCTGATTATGCTTTTATCCAACAATGAACAGTTTGAAGACCATGTTAAAAAATTAGAATCCCTTTTCCCGGGTGTTCCCAGCATCGGCTGTATCGGCATGAGTTACGATGTCCGGGTTGTCGAAAAGGGCGTGGGAGTCATTGCATATTATGACGGCGTCACCGCCGTGACAAACGTGTTAGAACATGTATCTGTTATGCCTGTGAAATACATAGGACGGCTGCAGAAGGACATACGTGCAATCAAAAGCTCCGGCCGGGATACGGTATGCATCGATTTCTGTTCCGGAAACGACGCCTGCGTACTGACCACTATTTACAGCGCCTTACAGCGCAGCAACATCTCTCTTGTCGGCGGAACGGGCGACGGCGGAAAGATTTCCGCAAACGGAAAGGTTTATGAGGATGCGGTAGCCTATGCGCTGATTAAAAACCTGAACGGAAAAGTAAAGGCCTACAAGGAAAATATTTACCACCAGCTCGGAAACTACCGCTTTGTCGCATCCGGGACGGACAAGGCTAACTATCGGCTCGGGCAGTTGAACGGAAAGCCCGCCAAACAAGTATACCAGAACATCCTCCATGTGACGGAGGAACAGATTTCCACCCAGACTTTCAAGAATCCTTTTGGAAAAATCAACGGGAACGACACATGCATTATCTCCATCAAGGAAGTCAGCGGCAACTCCCTGACCTGCTTTAGACAGGTCAACGACTCCGATGTGCTGATCCTTTTAGATCTTGGCGACTACAGACAGATTGTAAGGGACACGATCCAGACGATCAAAAATGATTTCCAACGGATTTCGGCGGTATTTTCCGTGAACTGCCTGTTCCGGTATCTGCTCTTTACCGACAATCATTACATGAAGGAATATCTGATGGACATGAGCACACTTGGGCAGCATGCCGGTCTGGTCGGATATGGAGAACATTACAACAACCGCTTTGTCAACCAGTCCATGACCTGTGTTGTATTTGAGTAAGGGGGAGAACGATGATGAAATTTCGAAAAAATTCCCAGCGGGAAGAAAAAACTCTGGACCCGATCTTATATGTAGTGGAAAGCCTTCAGGACTACCGCAGCGCCCTGATTCAGAGCGAGGTGGACTCCCTGCATGAGCTGAGCATGGTGCGCCGTTCCTTCGGCACTGTGCTGCAGGACTCGGAGGATCTGAAAGGCTCCCTGTTGGACTTTGAACAGACTTTTTCCAGCATCAATACCGTATCCGGCCAGTTTGCGTCGGTGAAAGACAATATTTTCGAATCCGTAAATCAGGTACAGGGTGAGGTAGAAACGCTGAAAAACAGTTCTCTGCAGGTAGCCAGCTATTTCGACGAAATGCAGAGCACCTTCGACACCTTCCAGCTCTCCTTAAATGAGATCCGGAAATGTATGGGCCGGATAGTATCCATCGCTGACCAGACAAACATTCTCTCTCTCAACGCTTCCATCGAGGCTGCCAGAGCCGGAGAACAGGGTAAAGGCTTTGCCACCGTAGCCGGTGAGATCAAAAGCCTGTCCGAGGAGATCAAAAATCTCGTGGCAATGGTGGATTCCAGCGTCGGCGATGTGGAAACCGGCACCGAGAAGCTCAACACAAGCATTCAGACCTCACACCGCGCATTGGAAGAAAGTCTCACGAAAGTGGATGAAACCTACGCCATGTTTGACAAGATCACACAGGCGGCGGGCGGCGCGGAATCCGTGCAGACGGAAATCTCTCAGGTCATCGACGATTCCAAAAACAAGCTCATGACACTGAGCACCTTCTTCGATAAAATGAAAAAGCAGTATGAGACGGTCATGCGGCACATCAACCGCGTCAGCGGCATGGGTACGACGAAAAGCGCCATGTATGAGGATATCGACAATATGATGGCGCAGATTCCGCCCATCATCGAAGACTACAATGCCGGATAAAAAATCGAGCGTCGGCACGCTCGATTCAGAGAATGCTTCGCATTCTCCTTGAATGTTTTACACTATCGCAATTTCATAAGAAATAAAAATCGGTCACAAACCGCACAAAACTCTCCCGCTTTGGGAGAGTTTTTCATTTCATTCTACTTTGCCGTCTTTCCAAACACCCCATTTATCGTAGGGACAGCGGTTCTTCTTCATCGCCGCCCGCAGCTCCACAAAGCATCCGCACGCCCTGCACATGCCGTCCAGAAGCAGATCGCACTCTTTACAAAAGGCAAGCCGTTTCTCGTAAAGCGGCTCCTCAACCTTTAACGTTTCATCCAGCCCGGCTATATAGTCATGCAGATTTTGAAAATACGCCGCCTGATCCATGTCCCTTGTGAGACATTTGCGGCAGATTCGTCTGTTTTCGGTCTCCATATCCGTCCTCCCCCATCCTGCCATTCCGGAAAGAAAAGAGGGCGCAGCCGCAACTACACCCTCTCTTCCGTTCTTCTTCCACTTAGGTCAGCGGACGCGGAAACTGATTACACTGCCCGCAGGCGCGCTAAAGCATACCTTCCCGTCTTTCACCTCGTAGGCGTCGAACATTTCCTCCTTCACCTTTTCCGGATCGTCAAAAGTGTTGTGGGCGTGTATCTCGCCCTTTAGAACCGCCGCCGTAATCTCCTTTGGCACAAGCTCCATAAAGGACATTTCCACAGGCGCGTCCTCATCCACGGAGAGGTTTGCCAGCGTCACATTCACGCAGCCGTCCTTGTCCACAGAGACGGACTCATCGAGAAGCGGCACCTGACACGCCTCGTTCACACCCACCGTCTTATTTCCTTCGATGCAGCTCTCCACAAGCGAAGCGTCCTGATGATGCTTATACATATGGAAAATGTGGTAGGTGGGCGTGAGAATCATCTTCGGCCCCTCCGTCAGTATCACGGACTGCAATACATTGACCATCTGCGCGATACACGCCATTTTCACCCTGTCACAGTGCTTGTTGAAAATGTTCATGGTTACGGCCGCCACCAGCGCATCGCGCATGGTGTTCTGCTGATAGAGGAATCCCGGGTTCGTGCCCTGCTCCACGTCGAACCAGCATCCCCACTCGTCCACAACCATGCCAATTTTCTTCTCCGGGTCATACTGATCCATGATCGCTCCGTGACGCTCCACCAATTCCTGCATGTAAAGGGCCTTTTCCATCGTCTGATACCAGACTGCCTCGTCAAACTCCGTGGCGCTGCCCTTGTTATCCCATCCGCCCGGATGCACATAGTAATGCAGCGACAGACCGTCCATATAACCATTGGGAATGTTGTTTGGCTGGGGAGGCGCGAAGCAGGTCTTTAACACCCCCTCCGTCCAGAAATAGTCCGCCACATTGGGACCGCCGCAAATCTTCCTGATAGGCGCCGCATTGTCATAGTGGCGCACGTAAGTCTGGTACCTTCTGTACAGGTTTGCATAGTACTCCGGAGTCATGTTGCCTCCACAGCCCCAGTTCTCATTGCCCACGCCGAAATAGTCGATCTTCCAGGGCTTCTCCTGCCCGTTTTTCTTGCGCAGATCCGCCATCGGGGAAACGCCGTCGAAGGTGATGTACTCCACCCACTCGCTCATCTCCTGCACTGTGCCGCTGCCCACATTGCCGTTCACATAAGTCTTGCAGCCAAGCTGGTCGCACAGCTCGAAAAACTCGTGTGTGCCGAAGCTGTTGTCCTCCACCACGCCGCCCCAGTGGGTGTTGATCATCTTCTTGCGGTTCTCCTTCGGTCCGATCCCGTCCTTCCAATGGTACTCGTCCGCAAAGCAGCCGCCCGGCCAGCGCAGCACCGGAATCCGCATCTCTTTCAGGGCGTCCACCACATCCTTGCGCATACCGTTCACGTTCGGGATGTCTGAATCCTCGCCCACATATAACCCCTCATAGATACATCTGCCCAGATGTTCCGAAAAATGACCGTAAATCTCCGGATTGATGTGTCCCTTTTTGTTCTTCTCATTGATGAGCAATTTTGCCATACCCTGTTTTCCCTCCTAAATTCGTATGATTTTTCAGTCATCCCGTCCTATGGATAACCGTTTGCATCATTCACTCTTTTTTTAATTATTTATTGATACTTAAATATCGGCCTGCCATTCTCCCATCCAAACTTCATCAGCATCGCATGGCGGTTTGGATTGTAGAGTGGATCGCCCACGATCTCCGTCTCCGTCCGGGCATGGTACACCATAATGTCATTGCCTTCCTCGTCCACGGTAAAGCTGTTGTGCCCCGGCCCATAAATGCCAAGTCTCTCGTCGGAGCGCAACACCGGGTATCGCTCCTTTTTCCATGACAGCGGGTCTAAAAGATCCGCATTCTCATCCGCCGTCAGCATACCCATGCAGTAAGCCACACCTGTCTCCGACGCGGAATAAGTCATAAATATCTTACCGTTTCGTTTCAGGATGGCCGGGCCTTCGTTCACCCAGAATCCCACCCTCTCCCAGTCATAGTCCGGCGTGGTTAAGAGCACCTGCACGGTCTTTAACTTGTAAGGCGTCTCCAGCTCACCGATGTAAAGGTTGGAAATCTGTTTGCCGACGCCCACCTTTTCCGCCCAGATATAATACCATTTGCCCTGATTCTCAAACACCGTGCCGTCAAGAGAAAAGGCCTCGAAGGAAAATTCGTCGTCGTCGGCCCTCCCCATTTTTCCCTTTTCCGTCCATGTGCCGGTGATGGGATCTTCGTCCTTACACTCCAGCACATAAGGTCTGATCTGCCAGACGTCGTCCTTGTCGCCGCCCGCATAGTAAATGTACCATGCGCCGTCTATGTAGTGAAGCTCCGGCGCCCAGATATGGCAGCTCATAATGCCCGACTCATGCTTGTGCCAGATTTCCGTCTCAGGCGCGTCCGCAAGTCCCGCAAGCGTATCGGCCCTGCGCAGCACGATCCCGTCATAGGACGGCACAGAGGCCGTAAAGTAATAACTGCCGTCCGCATGCCTGTACACATATGGGTCTGCCCGCTGCAATATCCACGGTTTGTTATACAATAGTCCGCTCATCCTATCCCCCATTTCCGACTTCTCCCCAAAAGTCTTTCGCATTAATTTAAATTAATTTAGATATATCTAAATTATATAAGATGTTTGTAGAGAAAGCAACCCTTATTTTTGCACGGCAGCGGACAAAAAACTGCCGCGGCGAGTGGCATTCCATTCTCCTGCCCGGACAGGCATATGCCGGACACCCCGGCCGCACATCTGCATAAAATAAAGTAACCCTCCCGAAGAAAGGAAGCCGCCATGGATTCCACCGTACTGATCGCCGGCCGCCCCGGGGACACTAAAAACTATGAAAACACGATAAAGAGGCTGGGCGTTTCCTGTTTCGTCAGTCTAAACCCCGATCGGGCTGACAGCGCCACCCACCTGCTTCTCCCCGGCGGCGGCGACATTACCCCCGCCTTTTTCGGCCAGACCGACCACGGCTCTCTCCATGTTGATACCGAACTAGACATCCTCCAGCTCGAAATACTCGCCCGTTTTACCGCACAAAAAAAGCCCGTGCTCGGTATCTGCAAAGGGCTTCAACTCATAAATGTCCACTTCGGCGGCAACGTCACGCAGCATATCGACACCGCCGAAACCCACAAATGGGTCGGACGCGACCAGTTCCACTATGTTTTTCACTGTGATCTCGGCCGCCGTGATTTCTTTTACCAGCTCTACGGGAGCAGCGTCAAGGTTAATTCCGCCCACCATCAGGCCGTTGACCGTATGGGCAGAGGGCTTGTCCCTGTCTGCCGCGCCGGAGATAACGTGATCGAAGGCATTGTCCACAGTTCCCTCCCCCTTCTGGCCGTGCAGTGGCACCCGGAGCGACTCCCCGACGAGGCAGGCGACTCGCTGTTCTCCCACTTTTTCTCGCTCCGCTAACCTTTTAGACGGCTTTCCAACTGCGCCATGCCCTCCTCAAATCTCTCCCGCTGCATCTCCCACTTGCCTTTCCGGCCCGGGCGTTTACGCCGTCTGCCTCCACGCCTGCTCCGGGCCTGCTGCCTTGCTTGAAGGGAAACCATGTCAAACAGGGCGCGCATGATCTGCAGCACCACTTTTGCCGTCTCCTCGTCCACCTCGCCTATGGCCCTGCCGATTTTGTGCAGACTTTGAAACCAGTGCGCCGTAAAATCAATCAGGTTGTCCGTCTCCGACGCCTGCACCACCCCGTAGAGCGTATCCACGAAAATGCGCATCTGCTCCTGATCCAGCGAGAGAATCCATTCGTTGAGCGTCTGGTCGATGAACTTGCGCCCCGGACGTATCTCATCCACCACCCGGAAATCACCGTCCTTCACAAGCCATGTGTACGGATTGTGCTGGGCAAGCCCAAGGGTTTTGCTCTCCACCACCCGGTAATTGCCCTCGGTGTAAAGCAGCATCCCCACAAGCGAAGAGCGCGGCACCGTCTTGTGAATCCGGCTTTCGATCTCCCGCCACGCGCTGCGCTCCCTGACCTCCGGCCGAAACCCCGGCCCGTCGTGGTCATAAATTCTTTCGATCCGCTCCCGCACCGCCGCGTCACAGTGCATGGAAGCATAGACCGCCAGATTGCCGCCCTTGGAGTGGCCGCCCACAAAAAAGCGGCCGTCGATCGTCCCGGCCGCCTTCTCCAGATAGGGGACACTGTGAAGCTGCCCGGGCACCGGCTCTGAAAAGGCCAGATTTAAATCCTCCTTCCAGCCCACGATATTCTCGTCCGTCCCCCGGAACACCACATAGGAAATGCCCCCGGACAGACCGCACACCACTGCGGAAAACTGGCTCTCCTTCTCCGGCTCAATTAAGTTTACATAATTCCACAAACGCATATCCCCGAAACGCTTACTGTTTAAAATCCCCGTAAAAAGAGCCGTATTGTCCTTGCGGTAACGTTCGTCCCCATAAAGGCGGTCGTACTCAGCATGCGCCGCGATCTGGGCAAGGCTCACCGGGCCGCGCGTCTCCTCCGGCCCCGGCACGATACCGTCAAATTTCAGGTAGGAAAGCTGGCTGATCACCAGACTGTCCACGTCGTCGAAGGGTTTCTCCTCCAGACTGTAATCCCCGTACTCTCTCAGATAATCCAAAATAATTCCCATTGTCTATACTCCGAAAACGCCCGTCTGCCGTCCGGTCCTCCGGCAATGCCATCATAAGAACTTATGCCACACACTCGCCGGAATCCCCTGTATTCGTCTTACTCTATATTTTGGCTTCCAAATGCTCGATGTTTTTGATCAGCACACTCACCGTCCCGTCCGGATTCGTGATAAACTCCACGCATTTGGGATTCTTGTACTGTTCCATAGGTATTTTTATCTCAATGCCCGTGTCCGTAAAAAGGTGCTGGCTCTGAAACTTCCGCATCGTGTTCTCGCTTCTGGGCTCTATCGTCTCCCGCACCATGTTGTACTTTTCCATTTTATCCTGAAATGCCGTTCTTAATTCCGGTTCACCCTCAAAGATCTTTTCCGCGATCTCCTCCACCACGAAACCGCCCTTCTCCTCCATCTCCTCCTGTATGATACTCTTGGCGCGCATCTGCTTCTCGAAGCGTTCGCTTTCCGCAAAGCCTTCCTTCTGCACGCTCTCCACGGCGCGTCCCACAATGGACAACTTGGATTTGTGGGAGAGATGGGCGCTGCATTTTAGGAAGAGGAAGGAGAAATAGTCCGTCTTCTCCCCGTTCACCTCATACTTCTTTTCCACCACCTGCACGGAGAGATCGGAGAGACAGATCACCGCCGCCTCCGTCAACCGCTGGGTCTGGGAAGGCAGGATGGACTTATGTCTGATCAGCTCGTTGCTGTTTCCCTCCCCCTCCGAAAGGGGCATAGTCCTGTGGGTATAAAGGGTCTTATAATTCATCTTAAGGATCGCCAGGTACTCCTCCTCCCCCTCCCGAAACCGCGCCACCATCAAATCCGCCGGGGGAATGTCGATGTTGCCGCTCATAATCTCAAACAAAAGTCCCGCGATCTCCTGACTGATCCCGACAAAGTTTTCATCTTCATATCCGGTCAGCAGCCTGCACACCTCCGACTCCCGCTCATAAAAACGGCATTCCTTCGCGTCGTCCCCGGCGCAGATTTTTCCGATGTGCTCCCGCACGAACTCCGCCACCTCCGAGCCGAACTCCAGCTCCGTATCGGAGAGCACCGGCATCCCGATGGTGGGGTCTAAAATATGTACGATGACGTGTTTTATCCTGATATCTTCTTTGTTCATTCTTTCTCCTCTGTCTGAATCACTATATGGTAACCACAAAACACCTGACCGGCACTGCCCTTCCCTAACTGTACTTTCCGACATAATCCGTTCCGGTCTCGGTCTGCATAAAGTTTACATAATACTCCGGATTTCTCTCCATCAGAAGCATCGTATGAAAAGCCTCCAAAAGCATCTTGTCCCCGTTGCTCTTCATGCTCTCCCTGTCCCTGTCAAGCTGCGCCTTGAAGTGATCCATCTGCCACACCATGATATCGATCAGGCTGTAGCCCGCCACCTGATACTTACATAGAAAGTTCTGATGCTCCAGATAATACAGAAATTCCTGCGCCACGCCCTCCGAGGCCGTCAGCATCTCAAAAAAACGTTCCAGAAACGCCTCGTCCTCCCCGGCGTAATGGCACAACGCCCGCGCCCATGCATATGCTCTCGTCTTCTCCTCCCCGGTCATCTGCTTCTCACCCTGCCTTTCTTCCGTTTTCCGCCTGTTCCTGCCTTCTATCTGTTTCTGCCTCACGTCTCTTTCCGGTTCCAGACGCCCTCTGCTTCACGACTGTTTCCGTTTTCTATCGTCCTCTGCTTCACGACTGTTTCCGCTCTCTGTCGCTTTCCTCTCCGCCCGATCGGTTCTTTTTCTCCGGCTTTTCACATAAAATATGCTAAACAACGCTAGGACGTGTTTCTATGGCTCTCTTAGAACAGATCAACAATCTTTTATGGGGTCTCCCCCTCATTATCCTGCTTATGGGCACACATATTTATTTCACCTGCAGGCTGCGGTTTCCCCAGAGAAACCTTTTCCGGGCTATCCGCCTCTCCCTGTTCTCCGCCGAGGGAACGGCCTCTACCGGAGCTGGAGCAGCTTCATCTGAGACTTCCCGGAATCTCTCTCCCTTCTCGGCGCTCTCCACAACGCTCGCCGCCACCCTAGGCACGGGAAATATCATCGGCGTCTCCACCGCGGTCGCTCTCGGCGGACCCGGCGCCATCTTCTGGTGCTGGATCACGGGGATTCTGGGGATGGCCACCGCCTACGGCGAATGTTATCTGAGCATCCTTCACCGCCAGCGCAGCAAGGACGGGCTGTACGTCGGCGGCCCGATGTATGTATTAAAAAATGGTTTACATAACAAAAAACTGGGTGGGCTGTACGCACTTTGCACACTGGCCGCCGCTTTCGGCGTAGGCTGCACGACCCAAGCCAACTCCGTCACGAGAGCGGCCGCTTTAAGTTTTGGGATTTCACCCCACCCGGTCGGCATCGCCCTCGCCGTGATCACGGCTGCGGTGATTCTCGGCGGCATCCGCAGTATCGGTAGTCTCTGCGAGCGCACCATACCGGCCATCACCTTTCTTTACCTGTTGGGCTGCGGGCTTCTTTTATGCCTCTACCGCCACCAGCTTATCACAGCCGTTATCTGGATCATAAAGGACGCTTTCTCCTTTGCAAGTCTGGCCGGAGGCGTGGCGGGCGCCGGTTTACAGCGTGCCATGCGATACGGCATCGCCAGAGGGCTGTTCACCAACGAAGCCGGCATCGGCACTTCCGCCATCGCCGCTGCCGCCTCCCACACCGAAGATCCCAAAATACAGGCGTATGTATCCATGACCGCCGTCTTCTGGGACACGGTAGTGATGTGCCTGCTGACAGGGCTGGTTGTGGTCTGCAACATGCTCTATGATCCGGCTTCCATAGAGGGAGCGGCCGAAACGGATTTGACCGCCGCCGCCTTCTCTCACCTGCCCTTTGTGGGGGATGCGTTTCTCACGATCTCTCTGTGCGCTTTCGCCGTGACCACACTGATCGGCTGGTCCTACTTTGGGGAAAAGGCAGCGGAGTATCTGGGCGGAAATCGCAGTGTGCCGCTCTACAAACTCTGCTACATCGTGATGATCTATCTGGGCGCCGTCATTCCCATGCACCTCGTGTGGGAGTGCACCGACCTGATCAACGCAGTCATGGCGCTCCCAAACCTGCTGGCCCTGTGGGTGCTTAGAAAAGAGATCCGATCATAGCTTTTCATGCCGGAAACGCCCGCGCCCCAAATACAGGTAAAAGCCCACACAGATCAGCGCGGAGAGGAGGGAACCGAGGGGCGCGGCCCATCCCATGGGATAAAGGCTGTCCGGAAAGTACACGCCAGCCAGATACGCACCCGGTATGCGGATCAGCACAATAGCGGCGATATTATGTATAAAAGAGATGCCTGCCTTCTGATCTCCACAGAAATACCCGCTGAAGCAAAAGTGTACCGCCGCAAAGAGCGTATCGAAAGCGTAGGAGCGCAGATAGGCACAGCCTGCCGCCAGCACCGCCGCATCTCTGGTAAACAGCCCCACCAACGTCTGCGGCAAAAACTGACTGTAAAGCGCGCAGACCGCTCCCCAGCTCATGGTGATAAGCAGACCATATCCAAGCGAAGTTCTGGCCCGCTCCGGCTTGTCCGCCCCCATATTCTGGGCGGTAATCGCGGAAATGGCGGAGAGAAAAGCCGACGGCACCAGAAACAGAAACCCAATCAGCTTCTCCACGATCCCCACAGCCGCGGAGACCACCAGCCCCCTGCTGTTGGCGATCACCGTGATCACGATGAATGCCACCTGAATCAGCCCGTCCTGACAGGCAATGGGCGCGCCCACCTTGAGAATCTGCGAAAAGCTCTCCCTGTCCGCCCGTATGTCCTGCTTTCTCACACGAAATCCAAGATCCCGCCTTTTTAACATCACGAAAGCGAAGGCCACACTCACCGCCTGTCCCAGAACGGTTCCCCAAGCGGCCCCCGCCGCGCCGAGTTCCATGCCGCCGATCAGCACAAAATCCAGTACGATATTCACCCCACAGGCCACCGCCACAAAGTACATCGGCCGCTTCGAGTCGCCCGCCCCGCGGAAAATGCTGCTGATCACATTGTAGGCCGTGATAAAGGGCACACCCGCGAAACAGATGCCAAGATACAGCCTTGTCTCCGCCACCGCCTCCGCAGGTGTAAGCATAACATGTGTAATCGAATTTACACAGAGCAAAAGCGCCACGGTCAGCGCCGCCGCAAACATGCCAAAAAAAGCCACGGACGCGCCAACCGTCTTCGCCGCCGCACGCTCATCGCCCGCGCCCACATATCTGCCGATCCGCACCGTGGCGCCCATGGCAAAGCCCACAATGATCACCGTGAGCATATGCATCACCTGACTGCCGATGGCCACCGCCGTGGTAGTCCTCGAACCATTGTACAGTCCAACCACAAACAGATCCGCCATCCCATAAAAAGTCTGCATGAAACAGGCCAAAAGATACGGGAGCGCAAACCGTACCAGATTTTTCCACACGCTCCCCTCCGTCAGATTATTCTCTCTCATCCTTCGTCCCTTACTTCCCAAAATACCCTGCCACTGTCTTCAAATGCTCGATCACAGGCAGATGTTGCGGACACGCCTGCTCACACTGACCGCAGGCAATACAGTCCCCCGCCTTTCCGAATGTCCCCGTCAGGCGGTCGTAATACTCTCCCTGGGGCGTCCATCCCTTTCCCTCCGCCTCCTGCATCTCCGCATTATAGAGAGAAAAATATTTCGGAATCGCAATCTTCTTCGGGCAGCCGTCCGTACAGTAAGAGCAGCCTGTGCAGGGAATCGCGATATTGCCGTTAATCATGGCCGCCGCTCTGTAGGCCATGCGCTTCTCCTCCTCCGTGAGAGGCTTAAAGTCGCTCATATAGCCTGTGTTGTCCAAAAGCTGCTCCATATTGCTCATGCCGCTAAGCACCATCTTTACATTGTCCAGACTTGCCGCGAATCGTACGGCCCATGAGGGAACCGACATGTGAGGATCATAGTTTTTAAACATCTCCTCCACGGCGCGCGGCACCTTGGCAAGCGTGCCCCCCTTGACGGGTTCCATCACCCATACCGGCACACCGTGCCTGGTCGCCACCTCATAACAGAGCTTTGACTGGATCGCGCTGCTCTCCCAATCCAGATAATTGAGCTGGAGCTGCACAAACTCCATCTCCGGATGCTCCGTCAACACCTGATCCAGAAACTCCGCATTATCATGGAAAGAAAAGCCCATATGCTTTACAAGCCCCTGCTCTTTCTTCTCCGCCAGCCAGTTAAAGCAGTCAAGCTCCGTATAAATCTTATAGTGGCCAAAGCCGATATCGTGAAGCAGATAGTAGTCAAAAAACGTAACACCCGTTTTTTCAAGCTGCGCCTCGAAAATCTTATCCCGGTCCTCTTTCGTCCTGATAAAGCTCGCATGCAGCTTTGTCGCCAGCGTATAGCTGTCCCTCGGATGTCTGTCCACCAGACATTCCTTCGCCGCCTCCTCGCTCTTAAACCCGCAGTACATCCACGCCGTATCGAAATAGGTAAAACCCCTCTCCAAAAAAACGTCCACCATCTTCTTCGTGGTTTCCATATCAATACTTGTCGCGTCGCTCTGATTATGTAATGGCAAACGCATCAGGCCAAATCCTAATTTTTTCATTTCCATACGCATCTCCTCTTTTCTTTCCACTCTACTATAATTAGATAAGCACCTAACCTAACGCCACATCTAAAATCATCATAATGACAAACCCGATCGCCACGCCCACAGTTCCCATATTGCTGTGCGTCCCGGCCTGCGCCTCGGGAATCAGTTCCTCCACCACTACATAAATCATCGCTCCGGCCGCAAAAGCCAAAAATACGGGCAGCGCCGAGACGATCTGTTCCGCCAGCAGAATCGTGACAAGCGCGCCGACGGGTTCCACAATGCCGGACAGCGCCCCGTACAAAAAAGCCCTCCCTTTGGAAACGCCCTCACTGCGAAGGGGCATGGAAATAATCGCGCCCTCCGGGAAATTCTGGATGGCGATGCCCACCGCAAGGGCAAAGGCCCCCGCCATGGTAATGCCCGCGTCACCGATCATCGCCCCCGCGAATGTCACGCCCACGGACATGCCTTCCGGAATGTTATGCAGTGTCACCGCAAGGACAAGCATGGTCGTTTTTTTTAACGCCGCCTGCACGCCCTCCGGCTCCGTACTCTCCATATGCAGATGCGGAATCACACTGTCCAGCACGAGAAGAAACGCCATGCCGCCTAAAAAGCCCCCGGCTGCCGGAACCCACGCGACCTGTCCCTGCTCCCCCGCCATGTCGATGGCCGGGATCAGGAGCGACCACACCGAGGCGGCGATCATCACCCCTGAAGCGAATCCGAGAAGAAGCCTCTCTATCTCCTTATGCATCCCTCTCATAAAAAATACCATGGCTGACCCGAGGGTCGTTCCCGCAAAGGGTATCAGTAGTCCCGCAAGCAACTGCATAATCCGTCTGTCCTTCCTTATTTCACTTTTACTTTACACTTGACGGTGACAGGTTTCACATTATCCGCCTGCTCCGCAAAGAAAACCTGAAACTTCAGGGAATAGGTTCTGCCCTTAACGGCGCGTCCCGTGTCCCTCATGGTAAGCGTCCCCTTCCCATCCTTATTATATACATAAGTAAAGGCATCTGTGTTTCCGGAAAGGATCACACGCTCTATCTCCGGCGCAGACGCGCCCTTCAAGACCGCGTCCATATCGATCTCCACGGAATTGTAGGAGCCACTGTACATAAGGGCGGTTTTCGGAAAAGCGGTTACCTTCGCGTTTCCCTGCTTCACCTTAAACTTCACGGCGGGCGCTGCAATCTCCTGCGTCTCTCCGTTAACATTTCTCAGGGTAAGTAACGGCGTAACCGAATACTGATATTTCGTAACAAGCGTTTCGTTTTTCCTTGCCCGCAGTTCGATCGTCTTCCCTTCCGCACTCCATGCCGCCCGGAACAGGTGCGCATCCCTGCCCGTCAGTCTGACCTCCCCGCTATCCGGAATATAAAATTCACCGCCAACCGCCTTTAAAAATGGCGTCAGCGTCATAAAACTGCCCTCTCTGTCAAGCACGTCGATGCTGCCCTTCGCCGTCAGTTTCACCGCCTTTTCCGGTTCGGTGTTCACCACCTTTAGGGTCAGCGGCGTTCTCCAGATTTTTCCGTCCTTTGCCGCCTGCACAATATATTTGTAGGAGCCGGACTCCACCGCCTTGTTGTTCAGCCGGACAAAAACCTGTGCGTCCCGCACGGCAAAGACAATCTGGCTGTTTTGCACCAGTGTCTTCGCCTTTGCATCTTTCGAGTCACAGTAAACGCTCACCCGGATGCCCTGATCGGCGCTAAACCTGCCTCCGTCCTTCCATTTCACCGCGGTGGAAACCGCGTCGTATCCTCTGTATGCCGCATCCGCGTTGAGCTGTAAGGTTTTGTTTTCCAGCGCAATGGCAGGCTGTCCCATATTCACTTTGACCCGAAGGGTATAAGTGATTTTCTCGTTTCTGGCCCAGTTTTCGGTATCGCTTAAGAGAATCTGCATTTGGAAGCTGTCCGTCTGATTCAGGTTTTCTCCGGTCAGGAGAAGCCCTCCCTTTTCCCGGTCTACCTCCACCCTATAATTTCCTTTGGCTGTTCCGCTTCTCTTCTCTACGTTCACCGAATCCCAAAAAATACCCCCCGGATTCTTTATGCCGATCCACATTTGCCGGATGCCGTCCTTCGGATACAATATCACCTTGTCGGTATCCCAGATAATCTTAGGCATCTTCTTCTCCACGTCTGCCGTAAAGGACGTGGTGTACGACCCCTGCCAGCCTGAAAAGAAGAGCTGCAGCTTTCCCTTTTTGACGCTTTTTAACGTCGCGCCGTTCTCCGCCTTAATATAATAACACCCGTCTCTTTTTTCTATGCTGTAATCGGCTAACCCAGTACATTCCAGTCTTGTCAATATCTCGTCCGTCTCGATCCGCAGCAGACTCTCCTCATTCTTATAGAAAAGATTCAGCTTCCGCTCCTGCCTGACCTTATAGACCGGATTCTTCGACACCACTTTGACCGTAAGCGGCAGATTATAAGTCGTCCCTCCCGCTGCTGCGCGGATGTTCACCTTATAGGTTCCCGTCTTCGTGTCGCTTTTTGCCTTTATGAGATAACTGTCCGCAAGCGTTCCTTTTATCAGCGTAAACTTCTTGCTCTTTTCATCGGTCCCCATGGCAGCGGATATGATTTCATATTCTTCCCCCTCCGGGCTTTTGGCCGGATAAAGGGATATCCCCACGCCTGTGGTCTGCCTGAGGTTCAGTGTAACGCTCTCGTCGCTCAGACCGGGCTGCGCGTCTCCCACGACCAGACGGATTGTCCGCGACGTCTTCCCGGCGTCGTTTCCGGTCAGTGTAATCTCCGCCGTGCCCGCCGCCTTGACAGTCAGGGAAACGGTAAAGCCATCCGCCGCGGCAGCCGTCGATTTCACCGCCACCACTTTCGTGTTGCCGCTCTTTGCCGTCACCCTTGTGGCCCCCGGCAGGGTCAGTATAGTTTTACTGTCGTTTTCTGTCTGAAAATCGGAGAGCAGCCCTGTGTACGTTTCAATCGCCCGTTCTGTGCCGTCGTCCGAAGCGTCCACACGGGTAAAGCGCTCCACACTCTTTACCGTCAATGTGCCTTCCGCCTCTTTTACCGTAATCTTCACACTGGCGTTATAGGTTTTTGCGCCAAGTTTTAGGCTGGCCCTCACCGTGGCGCTGCCCACACTTTTGGCCGTAAGTTTCGCGCCGTCCGCCGTGCGCTCCACGGAAACCACATCCGGATTGTTGTTGCTCCATGTGGTCATCCCGTCTATTTCCCGCAGAATTGCCTCTTTCTGTTTCCGGAACCAGGCATTCGTTTTAAAATCACTGTTATTCTCGATCTGTTCCAACGCTTCCGCAAACGAATAGTTTACATAACACTCGGCATTCTGTCTGATGGCAAGCGCGGCATTCTCTATTTCTTTTCCCGCCTCCGTCCGCATACCGATGGAAATGCTTTCCACTGTCAGGAAATACACTTCCAGAAGCCGCTCCGCGGGCGCAATATTGCCTCCCGCATCCGCAGGCCGGTACAGCGCAGCAAATTTTTTCGTCTTTCCCCCTGTAAACTGTGTCAGCGCCGTGTCCGGCTCCTTCCAGCTCCAGCCTTCCGGCAGCGCCACATCCCGCAGAACAGTCTGTATATTGGTCAGGGCAGCCGGCCGGGGTATGTTTCCCTCCTCCGGCTCAGCTTCCGCCCGCACCGTCACTGTGCAGGACGTCTCCGCCGTCTTTCCGTCACTGTCCGTCACCGGATTTCCTTCCTCGTTTACAATCACGGCAGAAATCTGCGTTTCACCTGCGCCAACCGCAGTCACGGTAACCGTATTTCCGCTGATTGTCTCCGCCAATGTGCCCGGTTCTGTCTCCGCACCTGATCCTTCTCCTGTGTCCGCCTCTTCTTTCGCGCCCGGCACATCATCCACCGTAAACGCTGCAACCGCCGGGTCGCCGGATGTCCATTTCACGTAACTCTGTCCCCGGTTCACCCACTTGCTGTCCGACGGCGAAAAGTATAGCCAAAGCTGCCTGCTTTCCCTCTGCGGATTCCCGTCCGCATCGTTCTTTATGGTAAGCGTGCAGTCCTTCTCCCGCAGTTCCATCTGCGGCAGCTTGGAATCTTCCACCTTCACCACACATTTCAGCACAGCCAGTCCGTCGTCCACATCCGCCCAGATCAGCGTCTCCCCCACAGCCAGAGGCGTGACGGTGCCGTCCTGATCCACCACGGCCACGCTCTCGTTTTCACTGATCCATCTGATCGGGTCTGTGGCCGGTCCACCTTTCCAGACCGTATCTCCGGCTGACTCTCTGTCCATAACGGTGAGTCGACCCGCTCCGGGATTCATGGTCAGATCAAAGGACAGCCTGTATGTTTTTGTCTCCTCGTCAAAGGAAAATCCCACCGCATCCGACTGGAGGGAATAATTCGACACTTTGACGGTACATACCCCCTGTACGCCGTTCGTCGCCGTGGCGGAAATCTCCGTCGTTCCCACGCCCACAGCCACAACTCTGCCGCTGTCGTCCACCGTGGCAACCGACTCGTCCTTGCTCTTCCAGACCAGCGTCTTATCCCGCGCATTTCCGGGATTCACCGTGGCAGTCAGCGTATCTTCCTGTTTCCCCTCCACACCTTTGAGCAAATGGAGTGTATCCTTATTTAATACGATCTCCGACACCTCAGCCGGTTCCTCCGTCAGAGAAAAGAAATCCACGTTATAGCTGATCGTCGTTTCCTTTCCGTCCTTCAGCTTAATGCCGCTGACCGTCACCTGAAACCGGGAATTTTTATCATATTTTACGTTATTTGGACGGAAAATAATGCAGTTTGGCATCCCATAGTATTCGACATTTACCTTGAAAACGCCGGTCGCCTTGGAGCCAGAGAATGTCCAGCTTTTCTTGTTGGTAATATCCTTAAGCGTCACATTCACATCCTGAAAGCTCGCCTTTGTGTAATCGCTGCCAAGACTCAGCGTCCACGGCGTCCCAGAACCGTTCATCAGCTCGATGGGCATGTTCTGCGCAGGCCACGCCACATAATCCGTAATCCCGCTGCCCTTGCTGTCAAAGGCATACATGGCCGAGTAAGAGCCCACCGCACCAAAGCCCGTCTGTGTCATGGAGGGGTTTAAAACCCATCTTCTATGACCCATTCGGTCAACATTAGATGCGTCCCCATCGTACATCCAGCCGCCCAGCAGACTCTTTGCCAGATTGCCATACCCGGCCGCAAGATTGCCTTTGGCACACCCCTCTTGTCCCTTCTCATAAAGGTCTGTCGGGAATCCGTCCGGCTTCGCCGGTTTATGATCCAGCTTGCCGTTGACACGGCCTAGCAGCGCACCCGCCTGGGCCTTCTCCGTATAGTCCTCGCTCAGCGTCACATCCGCCGGAACGCCCGCCACATAGCGGATAAAGTTCAAAAGATTCAGCGCGTTCTCCAAACTTTCATCCGAAAGATGCCCCGCCTTATAGGGCGCTTTGACAGAAGGCTCCACACTGTAACCGTTTGACACATCTAAACTCCAAGGATATTCCCTGTAGCGGTCAATGATCTCCCCCACGTCCGGCGTCCGGTGTCTGTTATCCTCCGCCATGGGGGATATCCCGTCAACGGAATACGCCGCGTAACCGGACGATGTCTCCGTCAAAAGGGGCGCTTCACCAAGTGTCGGTTCGCCGTTCCAGTCCTCCGGAACCTGCTCTCCCTCATCCCCTGTCGTATTTTCGGAAACCGTATTCTCCGACACCGTCGGCTCCGCCGCAGAAATGTCCTCTTTCTCTTCCCCGTCAGGCGTCTCCGTCTTTTCGGGCATCGGGTTTTCGCTCTCCCCGGGTGTTTCCTGCTCTTCCGGCGCAGGATTTTCTCCCCCCTCCGGCATCTCCGATTCCTCCGGTGCAGAATTTTCTTCCTCTCCGGACATCTCCGACTCCTCCGGTGCGGGCGGTTCTTCCTCTCCGGGCCTCTTCGACTCCTCCGGTGCGGACGGCTCTTCCTCTCCGGATGTTTCCGACTTCCCCGGTACAGGATTCTCTCCCGTCCCGGATGTTTCCGGCTCCTTTGACGCGGGGTTTTGTCCACCCTCCGGCTTCTCCGGCCCTTCCGGCGCGGCGACAGCCGTATTTTCCAATCCCGTCTCCGGCGCCGCATACACGTTCCCCAGCATTCCTTCTGCCCACAACACCGCCGCCAGCAGAATCGGCAGCGTTCTTTTCCATTTTCTTCTATTTCCTGTTCTCTGCATCATCAACACGCGTTCCTCTTCTTTTTCCTCCGATCACCAGATCATAGCTTTCCGCAATCATACGCCTGATGTCCTCATCGGGTATCGTACCGTCTAAAACCACCGTATTCCAATGTTCCTTATTCTGATGATAGCCCGGCAGCACGGACGCATAAGTCTGCCGCCAGAAATCACGCCACGCCGGGTCCACCTTGATATTGATCCGCATGGAACCCTGATATTCATAAGTCCATAAAAATGCTTTTTTATTCCCGCTGCATCTCACCAGCACCCAATTGGTATCGTGAAACGGCATGTCCTGATAGACGTCCGGAAACGTCATGCCATATTGCAGCGCCTCTTCTCTTGTCGTCATAGCTGCTTTTCAAACTTCCTCCCGTCTGAGGTATGATTTTGGCCTTTCACCCCAGTGTTTCAAGTATACCACTTACACAGCCGCCTTTTCAACGATTTTTCCCTGGACGCCTTACTCCAAAATATCTCAGGTTTATTTGGTCACACAATTCCTGCACCATTCTCAAAATCAGCTTTACCGTCACACTTTGTCTGTAGTATAGTGTAGTTATACATACAATTCAGGCTTGTGCCGTTTCCCAGAGGCACGCTGCTGAATAAGCAAAGAGAGGGATATGTTTATGGACAAAAGTGCAGAAATCAGAAAACTGTGTCAGGAGAAGGAGATCCGCATGATCGACTTCAAAATGACCGACATCGACGGACGCTGGCGTCACATCACCATACCGGTGGAGCGGTTCGACGAAAATGTCTTCGTCTACGGGATCGGCTTCGACGGTTCCAACTACGGGTACGCGCCCGTTGAGAAGAGCGACATGGTCTTCCTGCCGGACCCCGATACCGCTTATGTAGATCCTTTCGCGGATGTGCCCACGCTGACCATGTGCGGCAACGTCTGTGTCATCGGAAAAGGGGAAAACACCCCCTTCGACCAGTATCCGAAGAATGTGACCCTGCGGGCCATGGATTACATGAAAAAGACCGGCGTGGCAGATGAAATGGTGATCGGACCCGAGTTTGAATTTTATCTGTTCGACTCCGCCCGCTACGAAGTGTCGCAAAAGCAGTGCGCCTATCAGATCGACACCAGACAGGCTGACTGGAACTGTCGGCTGGATACTCCCGGCAACAACGGCTATGAAGTAACCCACGGCGGCTACCACATCGCCGCGCCCCAGGATGTGGGCTATGATCTGCGCAGCCGCATCTGTATGGAAATGGAAGATTGGGGCATCAAAGTCAAATACCACCATCACGAAGTAGGCGGCCCCGGCCAGATGGAGATCGAGGTGGAATTGGCCGATATGCCCACCATGGCCGACAATACCATGATTATCAAATATATCATCAAAAACATGGCTGCCAGAGAAGGCAAAACGGCCACCTTCCTGCCCAAACCCATCTATAAGGAAGCGGGCAGCGGCCTCCATGTACATATGCTGCTTAAGAAGGACGGCACTCCCGTCTTCTACGACGAGAACGGCTACTCCGGCTTAAGCCAGACCGCCCACTATTTTATCGGCGGCCTGCTCTCCCACATCGCGTCGCTGTGCGCCTTCACCAACCCTTCCACCAACTCCTTCAAGCGGCTGGTGCCCGGGTATGAGGCTCCCGTGACCGTCGGCTACGCCACCTCCAACCGCAGCGCGGTGATCCGTATTCCCGCCTACGCGAAGTCCCCGGAGGCCAAACGTTTCGAGCTGAGAAACCCGGACGCCACCGCCAATCCCTACTACGCTTACGCGGCGATTCTGATGGCGGGCTTAGACGGCATCGAGAAGAAGATCGATCCCGCGGCGAACGGCTGGGGGCCTTACGACTTTAACCTCTACACACTCTCCGCCGAGGAGCAGAAAAAAATCAAGGGGCTTCCCAAATCGCTGGAGGAAGCGCTGGATGCGCTGGAAAAAGACCACGACTATCTGACAAAGGACGGGGTGTTCCCGGAGCGGCTGATTGACGTGTGGATTGCAAGAAAGCGCGCCGAGGCGAAGGAAGCCGGACAGATTCCCACGCCTGCGGAGTTTATGATGTATTATGATCTCTAATCGGAATGATCTCTAAGAGTGTTCACGGACTTGGCACGGGGCGGGTTTCCCGCCCCTGCTTTTTCACAGGAGGACGATAATGAGCGATATCCTGACATTTGCCAGCAGAGAAGAATTTAGAAACTGGCTTTCCGACAACTGCCTCTCAGAAGACGGCGTCTGGCTTTTGTTCGGCAAGGCAGGCGGACCGAAAACGTTAAAGGCCGGGGAAGCCCTTGAAGAGGCTCTCTGCTTCGGCTGGATCGACGGCCAGATGCAGAGCATCGACGAGAAAAGTTACAAAAAATATTTTTCCATGCGCAGGGAAAACAGCAAGTGGTCGGAGAAAAACAAGACTCTGGTCAGAGAGCTGGAAGCGCGCGGCATTATGACTGACCACGGCAGAAAGAAAATAGAGGAAGCCAAACAAAACGGCCAGTGGGATAAACCAAAACCCGCGGCGGTCACGGAGGAGCAGATTGCGCAGCTCTCCGCCCTGTTAAAAGAGTACGAGCCTGCCTACACGAATTTTCAGGCAATGTCCCCTTCCGTGAAGAAAACATACATGAAAGCCTATCTCGACGCAAAGACAGACGCCGGGCGCGAAAAACGGATCGCATGGATGGTGGATCGGCTGAACCGGAATTTGAAGCCGATGTAACAGTGATGCAGGAAGAGCATATAGATTTCATGTTTCTATATGCTCTAACACTGTTACTATATTTGATTTTGATTGATATGATTCATTATGCTAACTGCATAACCTCGGCTTCAAGTTCTTTTAATTCTTCAAATGACAGAGAAGATACACAATCCGCAATTTCTTCAAGTGACATTTTCCCCTTTCTTATCATTTGTTCGGCTGTTTTTCTTTCTGTTTCTTTTTCAATGTCTTTCGCATAAGTCCTCATAATCTGCTCGTCATCAAATAAACTCATCATAATCGTTACCACCTCCACTTCTTTGCTGCTTAGATACTGTTTTAAGATATTCCTGTCCTTGCAAATACGGATTGTTTCTGTAACCGACTGTCTGGTCATTCCATGTTCTTTTATCTGCTCGTTAAAAACTTTGCAAAAAACAATATACTCATTGATGATATTGTCCTTGTCGCTCTCATATATGACTTTAGCTTTTATCTCAATATCAATATCTGCACCGTCAAAAAACTCCTGCGATAAAGATATGGTATCGGGTTTTCTGCCTTTGTTGCCGGTATATATCACATATAATTCGGGCTTTGGCATTTTTACTTTCTTACTCTTATATAGACTCTGACTGGTTCGCTCAAAATATTCATGGTAGCTCTGTGCTAAATACAGAAGTATTCTGATTAAAATATTTACCGTCCA
>CARUOB010000031.1:0-21865 GCA_949076555.1 uncultured Lachnospiraceae bacterium
GTCATCTTCAATCTTAGCAGTGACAACAACGGCTAACTCATACTTGTTCATGCTTCTTACCTCCTTTTGGTCTCTGGCCCCTCATTTCATAAGGAGCAAGGATGTGTGGCTTAATGCCAAATTAGTATATCACGGGTACTTATAATAACACAGTCATTGAAAATGTGCAAGAAGTTTTCGGGAAGAATTCCGGATCAGCCGGGGATTGGAAGTTCAATTTTCCCCGTTCTTCAAAAATCTGATATACCGCAGTAAATCTCGGCGGTCTTTTGGATTCAACTTCTGTATGTCATAGACAACGTCATGCATGGTAACGTCACCCAGATACTTCGTATTCAGATTGGTATTTCCAAGATATCCTGTATTGGCACCGAGCAAATAATCCGTGCTCACTTTATAATATTCGGATAATTTCGCCACCGCCCAGATCGGTATCTCGCGATGCCCGTTTTCATAATTAGAATAAGTCTGTTGAGACACGCCCAAATATTCTGCAATCACCTTTTGCTTGATATCTCTATCTTCCCGCAAATCTCTTATTATCATCCGCAGCTCTTTCATTTCCAACCAAACTCCCTTCTTACCAAATAAGCTTAATGCTGTTGTTTTTAATGATATCACACAACATAAGGTTGTAGACAGAGAACCGCAAAACGAAGAGAAACGCATTTTGTTACAACAATAAAGAGTGCCGCAATTGAAGATTTCTATACAAAACAGCCTCCATTTTTGTTATAATAATAACGTTTGGAAAGGATGCCGCGCCACAATGAAATCACTGTTTTCGACGAAAAAAAGCAAACACAAAAACAGTCTTCCTATTGATTTTGACAGAAAGCTATATAAGCCTGTTTTAAAATGCAGTATATGTACAGGGGAGCAGGTGGCCGGATTCAAAAATCTGGCCACCGGAAAATTCGAAGAAGTTATGCTGATCAGAAATGAGCGCGAACTTGCGCTGTTTAAAGAGCAGTTCGGGATCAGTGATCTTGGGAAGGAATATTGATTTTTTTCTTATCCCCCACGCTGATTTCCGCACCGATCTGCACCTCGATCACCTGTAACGGCGTATCGGCAATGATCGTGTGAGGCGTCCCCGCTTTCATAGCGACCACATCCCCCACGGTAACCGCTTTCTCCACGCCGTCTATGATGGTGCGCCCTTTTCCCTCAATTACCGTCCATACCTCATCGCGCCGTTCATGGCTGTGGTAGTTCATTTTATGTCCGGCATTCAGGGTCACTTTAATGGTCATACTGCCCTCTTCAATATCTATGACGCGAAAACTGCCCCAAGATTTTTCCGCAAACATAATCTGCTGGTCAATTTCATCAACAAAGGGTTTGATATAGCTCGACTGCATTTTGTCCGAGACGAGAATACCCTCCGGACTTGCCGATATAACTACGTCTTTTAGTCCCATACACAGCACAGGCACATCCAGTTCATTTACTACATGGACATTGCTGCAGGCGTCATTCAGAATCGCTTTGCCGATGGAAGGGCTCTCCATCGCCTCGGTCAGCGTGTTCCATGTTCCCATATCCTTCCACATGCCGCCAAAGCGCATGACCTCAATCTGCGGTTCGTGCTCCACAACCGCATAGTCGAAACTGATCTTTGTAAGCGTGTCATATTTGTCATAAAGGTCCCGATAATCCCGAAAATCAAGCAGTTCGTGAGCGCGTTTGAGCACATACCCCAAACGGAATGCAAATACGCCTCCATTCCAGAGCGCCCCCTTCTCTATATAGCTTTTGGCCGTTTCCTCGTCGGGCTTTTCCTTAAAAACGGACACCCGGCTGACATTTTCTTTGTTTTCGGGAATAATATAACCGTACTTGGCGCTGGGGTAAGTCGGCTCTATACCCATGAGAACCAGATTGGCGCTGCTTTGTGCCGCCCGCTCCCCGAGGATTTCCAGCGCCTCAAAATAATCCTGCTCCACATAAGGGTCGACCGGACAGACCACCACGGACTCTTCCTCAGAAATCCACTGCACATCATGGAGATAAGCCGCCGCCAGTGCAATCGCCGGAAATGTGTCCCGCCTGCATGGCTCCACGCTTATACCCACCTCCGCTCCAATCTGATTGTGGATCGCCGATACCTGTGACTTTGAAGTGGCGATGGTTACGGTAGCGGACGCGTCTACGGAGAGAATCTGACGGTAAACCCGCTGTACCATGGATTCATAACTGCCGTCGGCAGTCTTGAAAATTTTAATAAACTGTTTGGATCTCGTATCGTTGGAAAGAGGCCACAGGCGTTTGCCCGAGCCGCCGGATAAAAGGACGATGTTCATGGGAACCTCCATTTTGTTTTCTTGAAAACAGTATACCACAGCGGCGTTTTTTGCGGAAGAAATCTTTCTTCCGGAAATACAGGTAAAATCCGAAAACTCAGAATGTATCAAAAAAAGAACAAAAGTTCGATTTCCCTCTATACTTTTAAAATATTTTCTGATATAGTGATACGTGAGAGTAATGAAATACCGCGCAGACAGAGGAATCATATATGGATCATTTTAAATTAGTTTCGGAGTACGCTCCCACCGGCGACCAGCCGGCCGCTATAGAGGCACTGGTGGACGGGTTTAAAAAAGGAAATCAATTCCAAACTTTGCTCGGGGTGACCGGCTCCGGCAAAACCTTTACCATGGCGAATATCATACAGGCCCTTAACAAGCCGACACTGGTGATCGCCCACAATAAGACGCTGGCCGGACAGCTTTACGGCGAGTTCAAGGAATTTTTCCCAGAGAATGCAGTGGAATACTTTGTGTCCTACTACGACTATTATCAGCCGGAGGCTTATGTACCCTCCACGGACACTTACATCGCGAAGGACTCTTCCATCAACGATGAGATCGACAAGCTGCGGTTATCCGCGACAGCCTCGTTGACGGAGAGGCGGGATGTGGTGGTGATCGCCAGCGTTTCCTGCATTTACGGTCTGGGAAGTCCCGAAGAATACGCGGGTATGAGTATGTCCCTGCGCCCCGGCATGATGCGGGATCGGGATGAGGTGATCCGCGGGCTGATCGAAATGCAGTACAACCGAAACGATATGGATTTGGACCGCTGCTGTTTCCGCGTGCGCGGCGACGTGCTGGAAATCTGTCCGGCGCAGGGCAGCGATTACCTGATCCGCGTGGAATTTTTCGGGGACGAAATCGACCGGATTACAGAGGCAGATCCTTTGACCGGACAGGTCCACGCGGTTTTGGAACATGTGATGATTTTTCCCGCATCCCACTATGTGGTGCCGCAGGAGAAGATCAACGCAGCCTGCAAGGTGATCGAGCAGGAATTGGACGAGCGGGTGAAATACTTTAAGGGAGAGGACATGCTTCTGGAGGCCCAGCGTATTTCCGAGCGGACGAACTTCGACGTGGAAATGCTGCGGGAGACCGGTTTCTGCTCCGGGATCGAGAACTATTCCAGACATTTGAACGGTATGGCAGAGGGAGAGCCGCCCTTCACGCTGCTTGATTATTTTAAGGATGATTTTCTGATCATTATAGACGAATCCCATATGACAATCCCGCAGATCCGCGGGATGTTTGCAGGGGACAGATCCCGCAAGAACACGCTGGTAGACTATGGTTTCCGGCTGCCCTCGGCGTTGGACAACAGACCCTTGTGCTTTGAAGAATTTGAGAGTCATATCGACCAGATGCTTTTCGTTTCGGCGACGCCCTCGGACTATGAGGCAGCGCATGAACTGTTCCGCACGGAGCAGATCATACGACCCACGGGACTGCTTGACCCGGAGGTGGATGTGCGGCCGGTGGAGGGGCAGATCGACGACCTCATCTCGGAAATCAACAAGGTAGTTGCGGATAAGGGAAAAGTACTGGTGACCACGCTCACCAAACGGATGGCGGAGGATCTGACATCTTACATGAACGATGTGGGAATCCGCGTCAAGTACCTTCACTCCGATATTGACACACTGGAACGGGCGGAAATAATCCGCGATATGCGCCTTGACGTGTTTGATGTGCTGGTGGGTATCAACCTGTTAAGAGAAGGGCTGGACATACCGGAAATTGAGCTGGTTGCCATATTGGATGCGGACAAGGAAGGGTTCCTGCGCTCCGCCACCTCCCTGATCCAGACCATAGGAAGGGCCGCCCGCAATGCCAAGGGGCATGTCATCATGTACGCGGATGATATGACGGATTCCATGAATGTGGCAATCACAGAAACCAACCGCCGCCGCAAAATACAGCAGGCATATAACGAGGCGCACGGCATCACGCCGCAGACAATCCGAAAGGCGGTGCGCGATCTGATCAGTATTTCCAAGGCCATCGCGAAGGAGGAGCAGCGGTTTGAGAAAGATCCCGAATCCATGAGCCGGGAAGAGCTGGAAAAGCTGGTCAAGGAAGTGGAGAAGCAGATGAAGCGGGCAGCCGCGGATCTGAATTTCGAGGCAGCGGCAGAGCTGCGTGACAGGATGGTAGAATTAAAAACCAGACTGCGGGATTTTGATAAGTAGCAAAAAGGGAATGGCAGAAGAACAACGAAAGCCACTTATAATAAGAACAAATACGATAAAACAAGAGGTATGATGACATGTCTGAAAATATAAAAATGCGCCCCCGCGATTACATTAAAATCCGCGGCGCAAACGAGCACAACTTAAAAGGAATCGATTTGGATATCCCCCGCAATGAATTTGTAGTTCTTACGGGACTTTCGGGGTCAGGTAAGTCGTCCCTCGCATTTGATACGATTTACGCGGAGGGGCAGCGGCGTTATATGGAATCCCTCTCCTCTTATGCGAGACAATTTCTGGGACAGATGGAAAAGCCTGATGTGGAGCGGATCGAGGGACTTTCCCCGGCAATCTCCATCGATCAGAAATCAACCAACAGGAACCCCCGTTCCACAGTCGGCACGGTGACGGAGATTTACGACTATTTTCGTCTGCTCTACGCCCGCATCGGCATCCCGCACTGCCCCAACTGCGGCAAGGAAATTAAAAAGCAGACGGTGGATCAGATCGTGGATCAGGTAATGGCACTGCCGGAGGGCACAAAAATCCAGCTTCTTGCGCCTGTTGTGCGCGGACGAAAGGGTGAACACGCGAAAATCTTTGAGCGGGCCAGACGAAGCGGCTATGTGCGGGTACGCGTGGACGGGAATCTTTACGATTTAACCGAAGAGGCTGAAGATTTCAAGCTGGAGAAAAACTTCAAACACAACATTGAGATCGTGGTGGACCGCCTTGTGGTAAAAGGCGGTATCGAGCGGCGTCTGACAGATTCCGTAGAGAACGTATTTGCGCTGGCAGAGGGCCTGATGACCCTGGACATCATCGGCGGGGAAGCCATCCAGTTCAGCCAGAGCTTTGCCTGCCCTGACTGCGGCATCAGCATCAGCGAAATCGAGCCGAGAAGCTTTTCTTTCAACAATCCTTTCGGCGCGTGTCCGGGCTGCTTCGGCCTCGGCTATAAGATGGAGTTTGATGTGGATCTGATGATTCCCGACAAGAGCGTGAGTCTGGAGGATGGCGCGATTACGGTTCTGGGCTGGCAGTCAAGCGGTGCGGAAGGGAGCTTTACCAACGCTGTTTTACAGGCGCTTGCGAAGGAGTTTCAGTTCAGTCTGAATACACCTTTCGGGGAGCTGCCTGAAAAGGTGCAGGACATCATTCTTTACGGCACGGACAAACAGGTAAATGTACATTACGAAGGCCAGCGGGGAAGCGGCGTTTACCCGGTGACTTTCGAAGGCGTGATCAAAAATGTGGAACGCCGTTACAGAGAAACAGGCTCCGACTGGAGCAAACAGGAATACGAAAGTTTTATGCGCATCATTCCCTGTAAGGAGTGTAAGGGAATGCGTCTGAAGAAGGAATCCCTCGCCGTGACGGTGTGCGACAAGAATATATATGAAATTACATCCATTTCCATAGCGAAGCTCCATGCCTTTATCGGGGACATGCAGCTCACGAAACAGCAGGAGCTAATCGGCAAACGCATCTTAAAAGAGATTCGTGCGCGCGTCGGCTTCCTGATGGAGGTGGGGCTGGAATACTTGTCCCTCTCCCGGGCGACAGGCTCCCTTTCCGGCGGAGAATCCCAGCGGATTCGTCTGGCAACCCAGATCGGATCGGGTCTGGTGGGTGTCTGCTATATTCTGGACGAGCCGAGTATCGGTCTGCACCAGAGGGACAACGACAAGTTGATCGCCGCGCTGAAAAATCTGCGGGATATGGGCAATACCCTGCTTGTGGTGGAGCACGACGAGGACACTATGCTGGCAGCCGATCATATCGTGGATATCGGGCCGGGCGCAGGCAGCCGCGGCGGCGAAGTCGTTGCGCAGGGAACGGCCGAGGAAATCATGCAGATAGAAGCATCCGTCACAGGACAGTATCTAAGCGGAAAGCTGCAGATTCCGGTGTCGAAAACGCGCAGAACCCCCGCTGGCTGGCTTACCGTAAAGTGTGCGGAAGAAAACAATTTAAAGAAGATAGATGTAAAATTCCCGACGGGCATTTTGACCTGTGTCACGGGTGTTTCAGGGTCGGGAAAGAGTTCTCTTGTCAACGAAATCCTATACAAGCATCTTGCAAGGGATCTAAACCGGGCGCGCTGTGTTCCCGGAAAGCACAAGGAAATTTCAGGCATAGACCAGCTCGATAAAGTGATCGCGATCGACCAGTCTCCCATCGGCAGAACGCCCCGTTCCAATCCGGCCACCTACACAGGCGTTTTCGACCAGATCCGGGATCTGTTTGCGGGCACCCCTGACGCGAAAGCCAGAGGCTACAAGAAAGGCCGCTTCAGCTTTAACGTAAAGGGCGGCCGCTGCGAAGCCTGCGGCGGCGACGGTATCATAAAAATCGAGATGCATTTCCTGCCCGACGTATATGTGCCCTGCGAGGTCTGCGGCGGCAAGCGTTACAACCGGGAGACTCTGGAAGTAAAATATAAGGGAAAGAGCATTTTTGATGTGCTGGATATGACGGTAGAGGAGGCGGTTCCCTTCTTCGAAAATCTGCCTTCCATCCGCAGAAAAATAGAGACGCTAAACGACGTGGGCCTTTCCTATGTAAAACTCGGTCAGCCATCCACCACGCTTTCGGGCGGTGAGGCACAGCGGATCAAGCTGGCCACAGAACTGTCCAAACGAAGCACGGGCAAGACCATCTACATTTTGGATGAGCCTACCACGGGTCTTCACTTCGCGGATGTTCACAAGCTGGTGGATATTCTGCACAAACTGGCAGAGGGCGGCAACACGGTAGTGGTCATCGAGCACAATCTGGACGTGATCAAGACCGCCGACTATATCATAGATATGGGCCCGGAAGGCGGCGAGGGCGGCGGCACGGTGGTGGCCATCGGCACACCCGAGCAGATCACGAAAGTCAAAGAGTCCTACACGGGAATATACATTAAGAAGATGCTGGAGAAAGCCGCGCAGCATATGTGACAGCGTTTGCGCTGATATCACAAAACGGCAGAGACGCCTCTTGTCCCTGCCGTTTTGTGCGTGTGCCGATCACAGCATCCGATACCTCGCCAGGCATGCCAGAATCTCCTGCCGCCGCACATAAGCCGCAGGCCCGGCGCCGTAATTTTTCGGCGTCAGGGCGAGGATGCCCTCCTTCTCCAGCTTTGCAAAAACTTCTTCCGTAAGCTGCGGAAGGGTTTTCTTTCCGTTGGCCAGCCGTTCCAGAACATACTGCGAAATATATGCCAGCGCAGCGGTCTGACTCTCTCCCACGATCTGCTCCAGATAGCGCAGATCGATTTCATTCTTGTCCAAACTGATCGTATCCCAGCCGTGCACCTTCGCTTTTTCAATCCGTTTTGTGCGAACGGTCTTTTTAAGCCACTCGGTTTTCCGCACGGTTTCCTCTGTCAATTCGACAGCCAGTTCCTTTGCCCGTGCAGTCACGTCTCTAGTCTCGTAGCAGTCCATCTGCAAAACCGTGTCGGCCACCGACAGATAATCGCCGGAACTGCCCGCCACCAGAATTGTGGAAATGCCCAGATCATGATACAGACTTCTTATCTTGCGGATAAATGGCGTGATCGGCTCTTTCTCATCGGAGACAAGCTGTGCCATGCGCCCGTCGCGCACCATAAAGTTGGTGGCGGAAGTATCCTCGTCGATCAGAAGCACGGTGCTGCCGCTGGCAAGCGCTTCCACCGTATTTGCCGCCTGAGACGTGCTGCCGCTGGCATTTTCAGTCTGAAAGCGTGTGGTGTCCGACTTCATGGGAAGATTGTTGATAAACATGGAGATATCCGTCTCGTGGATGCAGCGGTGTTCCTCAGCGCGCAGCTTAAATGCGCTCTCGTCAGTGATCACCAATTCCCTGCCGTCGCCGGAAATATGGTTGTACACACCGCGCTCCAACGCCTTTAATAAGGTAGACTTTCCGTGGAAACCACCCCCTGCTATGACTGTGATGCCGTAGCGGATGCCCATACCCCGCACCTGTCCGCGATGGGGAAGGTTCAACGTAACTGCAAGGGATTCCGGGCTTTTGAATATCACCGCGTCACGCATGGGCCGCTGGGAAACGCCGCTCTCCCTCGGCAAAATAGAGCCATCCGCCACGAAAGCTGCCAAACCGTGTTTCGGAAGGGCTTCGCGGACAAACTGCTGGTCGTCTGCCAGAGCCGTCACCTTGTCCAAATCCTGCTTCATACGGGGACTCATTTTAAAAACCTGCTGTGCTAAGTCAGGAAGCAGGCGGAATAAGATCTGCGACAGCTCCCCCGCTGCGATGGTACGCCCAAACGCGGGAAATCCCACTTCGATGCGCGCCTCGATCACGTCTTTGCCGATATGCATGGCGGTAGTTTCCAGAATCTCCTGTCCGGTTCTGCATGCCGTCACCAGCCCACTTTTCCCGGAACCCTTTGCCGCTCTGCCGTCGCCGTTTCGCAGGAAACGATGCAGGCTGCGCAGCAGATAATCTTCCACCGCGATCCGGCGATGTCTGGTTTCAAAATAGGAAGCAGGAATATTTCCCTGATTTCGATACACGATCCGTACACGGGAGGGCGAAGCAAAGGGATCACCCTGTACATGATCGATCCAGAGCCGATACGCTCCGAAGTCATATTCACCCTCTAAAACCTTGTAGGCCTTGTAGCCTTTATGGTCGATTTCTCTGAGTTTTGATTGTAATTCTGCCTGTGATTTCATAATTCTAATGCTCCTTTATGATTATTATCTTGTAGTATAACACAGCTTCCAAAATTTGGAGCGACTTTTTTTTACAAGAAATGCTTTAGCGGGTTAACATTTCCGCCCTGCCCTCCGATAATAATTTAGAGAGCATGGATGCTGGATTCAGAGCGGATGGAACCGTTCTGTTTTTGGCGTTTTTTACTTTTTTTAAAAAAAATCATAAAAACCTTTGAAAAACCGATATGATGAGGGTATAATATAATAGCCGTAGAAGAAAAACAAGCGGTCATATGGTAATTCTCGGGAAGGGGAACAAAGGTAAATGCAGTTTACAGATATCGGTATAGATCTTGGCACAGCCAGTATTTTAGTATATATCAGAGGTAAGGGCGTTGTATTGAAGGAGCCTTCTGTCGTTGCTTTTGACAGAGATACGAATAAAATCAAGGCGATCGGTGAGGACGCACGCCTCATGCTCGGCAGGACACCGGGCAATATCGTCGCGGTGAGACCCTTAAGACAGGGCGTTATCTCCGACTATCAGGTTACGGAAAAAATGATGAAGTATTTTATCCAAAAAGCGCTGGGTAAAAAGACTTTCAGGAAACCGCGCATTGCGGTCTGTGTGCCCAGCGGCGTGACTGAGGTAGAAAAGAAAGCCGTGGAGGATGCGACCTACCAGGCGGGTGCAAGAGAGGTTTCGATTATTGAGGAGCCGATCGCGGCAGCCATCGGCGCAGGCATCGACATTTCCAAGCCCTGCGGAAACATGATCGTAGATATCGGCGGCGGTACATCCGATATCGCGGTAATTTCTCTCGGCGGCACGGTAGTCAGCGCTTCTATTAAAATAGCGGGCGACGACTTCGACGAAGCTATTGTACGTTACATGCGCAAAAAACATAATCTGCTGATCGGTGAACGTACGGCGGAGGATTTAAAAATAAAGATCGGCTCCGCATTCAAGCGTCCCGAGGTAGATTACATGGACGTGAGAGGACGTAATCTGGTGACCGGTCTTCCCCGAACCGTCAAGGTTTCATCGGAAGAAACCGAAGAGGCGCTGCATGAGACCACGGTTCAGATCGTGGAAACGATACACAGCGTACTGGAAAAGACGCCCCCGGAGCTTGCGGCGGATATCGCGGACCGCGGTATCGTTTTGACCGGCGGCGGCAGTCTGCTTCGTGGACTGGAAGATTTGATTGCGGCTAAAACCGGTATTAATACCATGACCGCCGAAGATCCGATGACGGCTGTGGCAATCGGCACCGGAAAATATGTAGAATTTTTAGCAGGATACCGCGAAGACTAAAGCGAAAAGCACATTTTCGGCTATAGAGAGAGAGGAAGACACATTATGCTGAAAGGTTTGTACACCGCCTATACAGGCATGTTGAACGAGCAGCACCGGATGGACGTATTAACGAACAATCTGGCAAATGCAACGACCAACGGGTTTAAAAAAGAAGGCACCACAAGCGAAGCCTTTGATACGGTGCTCGCTTATAAGATTAAAGACTTATCGGAGCCGGGAAATATGCCCAGACCCTTGGCGACCAACAGGGCCGTCGACGAAGCGGAGCTAAACAATCCGCTGAACGAAAACTATCTGGAACGGCGTGTCAGAAAAACAGGGCTGAATCTGGGCGTAAAGATCGGTGAGAACTATGTGGACTATTCTCAGGGTCCCATTAAAGAAACCGGAAACACACTTGATCTCGCTCTCTCGGACAGAGGCTTTTTCGCGGTAGAGTACACGAACAAAGCGGGAGTAACCTCCACCAAATATACCAGAGACGGCAACTTTGCCATGAACCGCCAGGGTTTCCTGCAGACGCAGGACGGCGATTATGTGCTGGATGAGGACGGACGTCGAATCCAGATGGACACCGCTCTTCCCATAAGCATCAGCCGCAATGGCACGATCATACAGGATGGTACTGAGGTTGCGACCATCGGCATTACCGATTTCGAGGATTACAATTATTTGGAGCGCTTCGGCGAGAACTTCTTCCAACCCGTAGAGGGCGCGGTAGAACTTGAGCGGGGTGAGACCGGAGTGGATACACAGATTCATCAGGGATACTTGGAAATGTCAAATATTTCCGTAGTGACGGAAATGGTTAACATGATTACCCTGCAAAGACAGTACGAAAGCAACCAGAAAGTAATCACAACCTATGACGATACCCTGGAGCAGGCGGTAACACAGAACGGTAAAATATAAGAGTTAGGATATAGAGCAAGCGTGTAAAGGAGAATACATATGGTTAGAAGTTTATGGTCGGGTGCAACCGGCATGAATGCACAGCAGACAAATGTAGACACGATAGCGAATAACCTCGCAAACGTCAATTCCGTAGGATACAAGGCACAGGTAGCGCAGTTTAAGTCCCTCCTGTATCAGAACCTGCAATCCATTACAACGACGGCAAACGGCGATCCGAAACCCACCACCTCACAGGTAGGTCTGGGTGTCCGTACCTCTTCTATCAACCAGATTTTCACACAGGGCAGCCTTTTGGACTCTGCCTCCGATACATCCTTCGCAATAGAGGGCGACGGTTTCTTTGCCCTGCGCGGAGAAGACGGACAGATTTATTATACAAGAAACGGCGACTTCACATGGGCGCTTGCAGGCGGTAACCGCATGACTCTTACGAATGCGGACGGACTTCCGGTATTGGATGTCGATGGACGCGCGATTGTCACCGATGCAGGCTATATCGCCAGCAATCTTTCGATTACAGAGGACGGACAGATCTGCTATCCCGACGCGCAGAATAACCCGCAGCCCATCGGCATACAGATCGGCACTTACCAGTTTAACAATCCCGGTGGCTTAAAGAGAGTGGGCGATACCCTCTTTGCGGTGACAGATGCCAGCGGCCGTGTCATTAACGAAAACACCAATCCCGACGTGCGCAGAAGCAGAATTATCCAAGGCTATCTGGAAGGCTCCAACGTACAGGTTGCAAATGAGATGGTAAACCTGATCGTAGCGCAGCGCGCCTACGAAATGAACTCCAAGTCCATCACCACATCCGACTCCATGCTAGAAGTCGCTAATAACTTGAAACGCTAAGAGCCGTGCAAAAGGGTGACTGAGCAGATTGCGCATGCTTGCATGCGGCGAGCTGGGCAGGCGCACTTTTATAGGGCGACAGCCCGCATGAGCAAGACGCGAAGCGGATTGCGAATGGCACGGCTCGCAGTCGACAAAATTATGAGACAGAGTAAGACGCGTATGCTTGCATACGGCGGACTTTTCAGGCACAATTTTATAGGGCGACAGCCCGCAATGAGCCGATCAAGCAAGCTTGATCCCGCGAAGCGGATTGCGAATGGGCACGGCTTAGTATAATTTAGGAGAACATATATGAACGATTTAACCAACTTATCCGCATACACAAATTACATGACCGACGAAAACCGCGTGGCCGCAGAGACTTTGCAGAAAAATCTGCAAAATGTACAGAATACGCGCAATGCCAATGGAACCGAGAAGACAAAAGAGGACGACGCCCTCTTTGACGCCTGCAAGCAGTTCGAGGCATATCTGTGGGAGCAGGTCTATAAGGAAATGCAGAAAACCGTAGACATTTTCAGCGATGATGAGAACGGCTACGCCTCCAATATGGTGGATTATTTCAAAGATTCTGTGATTCAGGAGATTTCCAATCAGACTGCGACGCAGGGTTCCAACTCTCTGGCGCAGATGTTGTATGAGCAGGCAAAGATCAACTACGGCATGATATAAAAACCGACTGTGCCCGGCGATGAAAACCGATCCGGGCCACAGTTTTTCTACATCACACAGGTATTCTATGGAAACAGTCAAAGGTTTTATTGATCACATTATTTACCGCAACAAAGACAATGGATATACGGTGCTAAATCTTATCACGCAGGAGGACGAACTTACCTGCGTTGGTTTTTTTAAAACCATGGATCAGGGCGAGACAATTGAAGCGCAAGGGGAATATACCCAGCATCAGGTGTACGGAAAGCAGTTCAAGATCGATCAGTATAAGATTCTGCCGCCGAGCGATGAGCTCAGCATGGAAAGATACCTTTCCTCCGGCGCCGTAAAGGGCGTAGGGGAAGCGTTAGCGAAGCGGATCATCCGCGCTTTCGGTTCAGACACCTACCGCATCATCGAGGAAGAACCGGAGCGTCTGGCGGAGGTGAAGGGAATCAGCCTGCGCAAAGCCAGAGAGATCGCGGCATCCCTCTACGAAAAGAGGGACGCAAGAGACGCCATGACTTTTCTGCAGGGTTACGGCATTTCCAACACCCTCGCCCTGCGCATTTATGAAGCCTACGGAATGGGACTTTACGGCGTTATGAAAGAAAACCCCTATCGTCTGGCGGAAGACATACAGGGCATCGGCTTTCGTATCGCAGATGAAATCGCTGCCAAAATCGGCATTCACACAGATTCCGACTACCGCATCAGAAGCGGCCTGCTCTATACGTTGCAGCAGGCAGGCGGTGAGGGCCATTGCTATCTCCCGGCAGACAGGCTTCTTTCGCAGGCGGGAGAACTTCTTGGAATTGAGCCGTCCCTGATGAACCCCCAGCTCCAGAATCTAGCCATGGACAAAAAGCTGGTCATGAAATATGTTCCCATTGCAGACAGTGCCACGGCTTCTGGCAGTAAAATCGGCGGTGACTCCAGTGCCGACGATACCGTACCGACGCGTGAGTGCCGTGTCTACGCCAGCACATTCTATTACGCCGAATTAAACTGCGCACGGATGCTCCACGACTTAAATATCGCGGAAGAACTTCTTCCCGCCGAAGAGGAGGCTCTTCTTAGAAAAATAGATCAGGTGGAGGCAGATCTTGGCATCGTGCTGGACAGCCTGCAAAAGCGCTCCGTCCTCGAGAGCATCAGAAACGGTGTGTTCATTCTCTCCGGCGGCCCGGGCACTGGCAAGACGACCACCATCAATGCGATCATCCGTTACTTTCTCTCTCAGGGAATGGACATCAGTCTGGCAGCTCCCACAGGCCGGGCAGCCAAGCGCATGACCGAAGCCACCGGATATGAGTCCCGCACCATCCACAGGCTTTTGGAGCTTTCCGGCGCTGCTGCTCTGGAGGGAAAGGCGGCGCGCTTTGAGCGCAACGAGGAAAATCCGCTGGAGGCGGACGTGATTATCGTAGATGAAATGTCCATGGTGGATATCTTTCTCTTCCAATCGCTTTTAAAAGCGATTTCCGTGGGAACCCGCCTGATCATGGTGGGCGACGTGAACCAGCTTCCTTCCGTCGGGCCGGGACAAGTGCTCTCCGATCTGATCAAAAGCGGCGCATTTCAGACCGTGGTTCTGGAAAAAATTTTCCGTCAGGCACAGGAGAGCGACATCGTTCTGAATGCCCACAGAATTCACGCCGGAGAAGATCCCGTTCTGGACAATAAAAGCAGGGACTTTTTCTTTCTTGAAAGAAACGACGCAAACGTCATATACAAGCATATGATTCAACTTATTTTGGAAAAGCTGCCCTGCTATGTGGACGCGACTCCTTATGACATTCAGGTGCTCACGCCCATGCGCAAGGGCAAGCTCGGCGTGGAAACGCTAAACGGTATTCTCCAGCGATACCTGAATCCGCCGGACGACAAGAAGCGCGAGTACCAGTCCGGAGAAGTTCTCTTCCGGGAAGGCGATAAGGTAATGCAGATCAAAAACAATTACCAGCTTGCCTGGGAAGTGGTAAGCCGCTACAATATTCCGATTGATCAGGGAACGGGCATCTTTAACGGAGATATCGGCGTGATCCGCACGATCGATGAATACGCCCGCGAAGTGGTGGTGGAGTTTGACGAACACAGACGGGTTACCTATCCTTATTCGGGACTGGACGAAATCGAACTGGCCTATGCCGTGACCATACACAAATCACAGGGCAGCGAATATCCCGCCGTGATTATGCCGCTTCTCACAGGGCCGCATATGCTTTTCAACCGCAATCTTCTCTATACGGGGATCACCCGCGCGAAGACCTGCGTCACCATTCTGGGAAGCCGCACCACGCTTTTCGAAATGGTTGCCAACAACAGGGAAAACCACCGATACACCGGTTTTCTGGATCAAATTCGCTCGATACAAATCGAGGAGTAATGTTACTCTGGCTTTTTATGCCGGGTCCGGGTGGGCAAAAGCCCCCCTCTCACATCGGAAAGGAATCTTCTATGAACTCACATCTTACCGCGCATCCTCGCGTGAATCCACGTCTCAGGGCGGCAGTCGACGCCGCCGTCACGCTTCTCTATCCCCGCCGCTGTCCTGCCTGCGACGAGCCTGTCAAGCCATGGAACGCGCTTATCTGCACGGAATGCGCGCCGAAACTTACATACATCAAACCTCCGCTGTGTTTGAAATGCGGCAAACATATCGGGGACAGCGAAAAAGAATACTGCGATGACTGCGCCGTCCATCCGCATCTTTTTGACAGCGGACGCGCACTCTTCTCCTACCGCAGCGTTTCCGCCTCCATCGCCCGCTTCAAATACCGGGACAGGCGGGAGTACGCCGACTATTTTGCCGCCTGCATACAAGAACAGCTCGGAAATTTTATCCGCTCCTGTCATGCAGAAGCCCTTATTCCGGTGCCGCTCCACATAAGCAAACGCAGGAAACGCGGTTACAATCAGGCGCAGGTGTTGGCGGAGGCTCTCTCCGCGCGCACAGGCATTCCTGTATGTACCGGTCTGATAGAAAGAGCAGTGAAAACTGCACCAATGAAAGATTTATCTGCCGCAGAAAGGCAAAATAATTTGAAAAAGGCTTTTAAAATTTGCCGTAATGATGTAAAATTAGGTATAATTATAATCATTGACGACATCTACACGACGGGCAGTACGATAGATGCCATGAGCCGCGAATTAAGAAAAGCGGGTGTAGAGCGAATTTATTTCATAACTCTTGCCGTAGGCAGAGGAATATGACTGGAAAATTTTGTCTCAGGGAGGTAAAGTATGAACGTAAGAAATTGCAGAAAATGCGGAAATCTTTTTAACTATGTCTCCGGGCCGCCGATTTGTATGGCGTGCCGTGAGAAGCTGGAAGAGAAGTTTCAGGAAGTGAAAAAGTACATTCAGGATAACGGCCATGCAGGTATCCAGCAGGTAGCGGACGCCTGTGAAGTTTCCACAAACCAGATCCATCAGTGGCTCAGGGAAGAACGGCTGGAGCTTTCTGCAGAGTCGGGTGTTACGCTCTCCTGCGAAAACTGCGGCGCAGCTATTTTGTCCGGACGTTTCTGCGGCAAGTGTAAGAGCAGTATGGCTAACGAGCTGGGCGCCAGCATCAAAAAACCCGAACCGATCAAAGTGCAGAAGAAAAAGGACACGAAAGAAAATCCGAAAATGCGTTTCCTGAACTAATTCTTCTGTCGGAAATTGGAGAAATATATGTTAAATGAAGAGAGAGTCGTTCTGATGACCAAGATGGCCTCCTACGAAGCCCATGATGGCAAGCGGTGTCTTGCCATCGGCAGTTATTTCCGGAGCGACTATATAGGCTGGCAGGTGCTTAAATCCATTATAAGTGCAACCATCGCATTTGTAGTGGTTTTTGCTATGTACATTTTTTATGATTTTGAAATCTTTATGACGGAGATCTACAAAATGGATCTTCTCGAATTTGCGAAGAATGTTCTTTTCTTATATCTGGGGACGGTGGGCGCTTACGCTCTCATCTCCTATGTAGTGTACACAGTCAGATACAGCAGGGCGAGCAAGAGTCTGCGCACATATTATATGAATCTGCACAAGCTCTCCTCCATGTACAAAAGCGAAAAAAATGGGTAACTATTCAGCACAGGTCGAAGCATGAACTGCTGAGACCGTAAAAATATGATTCAATAATGCAAAATTCTATCGGCGAAGACGATTTAAAATGAATTTTGCATTGCAACTGTACAGGTAGTGAACAGTTGCAGGAACGGATAAAAGGACTAATTTACGATGACTACTTTACTGGTTGCAAAACAGATACTTTTGACCATTTACAGCAAATATGAAGTGTATATCACACCGCTTTTGAAATTCTTTCTGGCTCTTATCACCCTTTGCCTGATTAACTCCAGACTGGGCTACATGGAGTCGATTGACAGGATAACGGTGGTGCTGATCGTGGCGCTTATGTGCTCTTTTATGCCGATGAATTTTATTGTTCTCATGGGCGCGGTTTTCACACTGCTTCACCTCTATACGTTCAGCATGGAGTGCGCCGCGGTCATCGGTGCGGGGTTTTTGCTGCTCTTTTTGCTGTATCTGCGGTTCTCACCGAAAGACACTGTTGTCGTAGTGCTTCTACCGCTCTGTTTTCTCCTGCGTATCCCCTATGTAATCCCCATATCCATGGGTCTGATCGGCGCGCCCGCATCGGCGGTTTCTGTTGCCTGCGGCGTGATTGTCTACTATATGATTCACTACGTGACACAAAACGCCACAGTGATCGCGGCCATGGCAGATGAGGAGACAGCGGCGAAGTTTAAGTTTATTATCGACGGCCTGATTCAAAACCGGGAAATGGTAGTGACAATCGCCGCTTTTTCCATCACGGTGATTATCGTTTATCTTCTGCGGCGTCTGAGCATCGATTATGCATGGACGATCGCCATGACGGCCGGTGCGGTGGTAAATATCATGGTACTTTTGGTAGGAGACTTGATTTTTGACATTAATCAGCCTTTGATCGGCGTCATTTTAGGAACAATTGTCTCCTTCCTGCTTGTATTGATATTGCAGTTTTTTGTATTTTATGTTGATTACAGTCGAACAGAAAAGGTTCAGTTTGAGGACGACGAATACTATTATTATGTTAAGGCTGTGCCTAAAGTTACCGTGGCAAAGCCGGAGAAAAAAGTGAAACAGATCAGTTCCGCGAGAAGCAATACCGGGAGAATCTCCCGACCGCCGCACCACTCATAACGCCACTGCAACGACAGAGATAAAAAATTGACACAGAAGGCAGGTGATGAAGAGATGGAACAACTGAATAACTGGATCGGCGTCTATCTCGCAAGGCTGCACATGCCTGCGATACATTGGAACGACGTGGCGGAAATCGCCATTTTGACCTTTGTGGCATATCATATTCTGGTATGGATTAAAAACACGAGAGCATGGGCGCTTTTAAAAGGCGTAATCGTAATTCTGGTGTTTATTGTGATCGCCGCTTTCTGCAAAATGAATACGATTCTCTGGATCGTTCCTAATATTATCAGCATTGCGGCCACAGCTTTCGTAGTCGTTTTGCAGCCGGAGCTTCGCGCCGCGCTGGAGGAATTAGGAAGGAAAAACTTTGTCGCATCTCTTCTTGATTCCAACAAACGTGAAACCGGACGCTTTTCCGACCGTACAGTAAATGAAATCGTAAAAGCTTCCGTCGAGATGGGAAAAGTGAAGACAGGAGCGCTCATCGTCATTGAACATGAGCAGTCTCTAAAAGAATATGAAAGGACAGGTATTGATGTGGACGGCATTATATCCAGTCAGCTCCTCATCAATATTTTTGAACACAATACACCCCTGCATGACGGCGCCGTAATTGTCCGCGGAAACCGTATTGTATCCGCTACCTGCTATCTGCCCTTATCAGATAACATGGCGCTCAGCAAGGACCTGGGCACAAGACACCGGGCGGGCGTGGGTATTTCCGAAGTTACCGATTCCCTGACCGTGATCGTATCCGAGGAGACAGGCAAGATCAGCGTTGCCTACGGCGGCGCGTTGGAGCGGAGTCTGGATGCGGCCAGACTGAAAGAAAGATTATTAGAAATTCAGGATAAACCGATGGAGGAGAAAAAGCGCAAGCTTTTTAAGGGCAAAAGCATAGGAAAGGCAGGGGTTAAGAATGAAGAATAAGCTTACCCGGAACTGGGGCTTAAAGATCGCCTCCTTTCTCAGCGCGGCAGTTCTCTGGCTGGTCGTTACGAATATCAACGATCCCATTATGACCTATCGTGCGACGGATGTGCCGGTGACCATAAAAAACGCGAATCTGATAACCGACAGAGGGCAGGTTTACGAAGTGCTTGACGGCACGGATATGATCGATGTGGTTACGATTTCCGCGCCGCGGTCCATCATTGACTCGCTGGACCGGAGTAACATTGTGGCAGTGGCAGACGTCAATGATCTGACCAGCGTTGACACCGTGGCGATCAAACTTTCCACGAATAAATACAGTGATAAACTGGACAGCATACGCGGCAATATTGACAGTGTGCGCCTGAGTATTGAGGAAAAGCAGACCAGACCACTTCCGATAAAGTCTGTCACCACAGGCGAAGTGCGCGAGGGCTTTATGGTGGGAAGTGTATCCACGGATCAAAACCTGATCCGGATTTCCGGTCCGAAGTCTGTTATTTCACAGGTGAGCAAAGCACAGGCAGAGGTCGATATCTCCGGCTTTTCCAACAACATCAACACGGAGTCCGAAGTACGCCTTTATGATGCAGAGGGAAATGAAATCACTGCGGCGAACATCGAAAAAAGCATTTCCAAAGTGAAAGTCAGCGTAGAGATTCTAGAGCGCAAAGTACTGCCTCTCGCCTGCGAAGTGACCGGCACGCCCGAGGACGGTTTCCAGTTTACGGGCGAGATAACTTTCAGTAAGGGAACGGTTGCGGTAGCCGGCAAATCCAAGATACTGGAAAACATTGAGGCAATTACGATTCCTGCGGGCGTGCTTGACATGACCGACGCTTCGGAGGATGTGACGGTGCTTGTGGATATCAATCAATATCTGCCGGATGGCGTTGTTCTGGCGGAGGATGACTTTGTAGGCAGGGTCAACGTTACGGCGAAAGTCGAGGCCGAGCGCGACCGGGCCGTGCGGATTCCCGTGGACCGGATCCGTTTCGACGGACTTCCCGAAGGTTACAGGGCTGTCATCACAGAACCGGCCAATGAATGCAGCATTACGTTCCACGGTCTCCTCGCAGTACTGAATGAAGTGACGGCAGAAGATGTGACGGCCATGGTAGATATAGAAGCATGGATGTCAGACGAAGATATGGATGAGCTTGCCGAGGGAAGCTACTGGATGCCCGTAAACGCCGTAGTGGCGGGTCGGGATCTCGCACAGAGCGGTGTCACGGAGGTTCGGGTGCACATTATATCAGAGTAAAAAGTATTAAATTTTGTGCGGCAGAATGCCTAAAACGGCATACTGTGCAGATATAACTATATGGAGGTGTATATGAGCAGATTATTTGGCACAGACGGCGTGCGTGGGGTTGCTAATGAAGAGTTATCTCCCCTTTTGGCTATGCAGCTCGGGCAGGCAGGCGCTTATGTCCTGACAAGGGAGAATGAGCACAAGCCTACGATTATGGTTGGCTGCGATACTAGAATATCAGGGGATATGCTTGCTAATGCGTTGATGGCAGGCGTCTGCTCCGTAGGGGCAAACGCGGTGTATGTGGGCGTCGTTCCGACCCCAGCGGTGGCGTATCTCACCAGAAAATATAAAGTGGATGCCGGTGTTGTCATTTCCGCTTCCCACAATACCGTGGAGTTTAACGGTATTAAGTTCTTTGACGGAAACGGATATAAGCTGCCCGATGCTCTGGAGGATGAAATCGAAGCGCTGATCAAGAGCGATATGAGGGGCGTCAAATTCCCCACCGGAGCAAGTGTAGGTAAAATCAAATACCGCACCGACGCCAGAGAAGAATATATCAATCACGCCATGAAAGCGGTAAACGTGGATCTGCGGGGCATGAAGATTGTTTTGGACTGCGCGGAAGGCGCATCCTACTATACCTCTGTGGAAACCATGAAGGAGCTTGGCGCGGAGGTAGTGGCAATCCATAATAATCCCGACGGCACAAACATCAACGCGAACTGCGGCTCTACCCATATGGAAGAACTGCAGGCGAGAGTCGTCTATGAAAAGGCGCAGCTCGGCCTTGCTTTTGACGGGGACGCGGACAGACTGCTCGCGGTGGATGAGCTGGGAAATATTGTGGACGGCGACCAGATTATGGCCATTGTCGGCAATCACATGAAGTCACTGGGAAAGCTGAACAAGAATACCATCGTTGCAACCGTTATGAGTAATCTGGGCTTTTTCCTGATGGGTGAGAAAAACAAAATTAAGATTGAGCAGACTAAGGTTGGCGACCGCTATGTGCTGGAACGTATGCGCGAGATCGGCGCAAGCCTTGGCGGCGAGCAGTCCGGCCATGTAATCTTTTTGGATGAAAACACAACAGGCGACGGGCTCTTAAGCGCATTGCATCTTTTACAGGTGGTTGTAGAGACGGGCAAACCGCTCTCGGAGCTGGCGTCCATTATGGAAGTGATGCCGCAGGCATTGGTCGGCGCGAAGGTGCCCAACCACAAAAAAGAAAAGTTTATGGATTATCCCGAGATCGCGGAGGCAATCGCCGCTCTCGACAAAAAGTTTGCGGGTGAAGGCCGCGTACTGATCCGCCCTTCCGGCACGGAGCCGCTTGTCCGTGTTATGATCGAGGGCAAGGATCAGAAGATCATTACGCAGGAGGCAAAGAAGCTCGCCGAACTGATACAGAATATTATGCTGTAGGACTTGAGATAAAGTATATAGATATGGTATACTCATAGTATCATGTAAGAAAGAGGAAGAGGCAATGGTAAGTCAGAAGGTAGTCATCAAAAACCCGACAGGGCTACATCTAAGACCGG
>CARUOB010000031.1:21875-31373 GCA_949076555.1 uncultured Lachnospiraceae bacterium
ATCGAGAGCGGTCTTGGAGAATAATGTCACGTTCGGACGACCCTGCTGTATTTTTATGCAGCGGGGTCTTTTTGCACGTAAGCAATGAGCAGTGCGCAGACGTAAGATGAAAAAGCGGCAGCTTGCTGACGGCTTTTTCGGATTGCGGATGCATAGGGCGAAAGCCCGTGAGCGAGATGCAGCGAAGCGGAATCGAGCTGCACTGCGTGACAGAGTGCGCAGGTGAAAAAGCGGCAGCTTGCTGACGGTTTTTTCAGATTACGGATGCATAGGGCGAAAGCCCGTGAGCGAGATGATAACATCAAAAGGGAGGAATACCAGTCATGTTAAATTATAAGAGATATCGCAGAAACCCGGTGGTGGATTACCCCGAAAGGGAGTGGGCCGACAAACAGATCGAGAAGGCGCCCATCTGGTGCAGCGTGGATCTGCGCGACGGCAATCAAGCGCTGATCGACCCAATGGTAGTATCTGAAAAAATTGAGTTCTTCAATTATCTCATCAAACTTGGCTTCAAGGAAATCGAAATCGGTTTCCCGGCGGCCAGCCAGATCGAATTTGATTTTCTGCGTCAGCTTGTGGACCGGAAACTGATTCCCGACGATGTGGTGGTACAGGTTCTGACACAGTGCCGCGAGGAGCTTGTGGAGCGCACTTTCGCGTCCATCGAGGGCTGTAAGCAGGCCATTGTGCATATTTACAACTCCACCTCCACCCTGCAAAGGGACGTGGTTTTCCATATGAGCCGCGAGGAGATCATAAACATAGCCGTTGAGGGAACAAAGATGGTGAAGCGTCACGCAGAGAAATTCCCCGGAAAGGTTATTCTGGAATACTCTCCCGAGAGCTTTACCGGCACCGAGCTTGACTACGCGCTGGAAGTCTGCAACGCGGTGCAGCGGGAATGGGGACCGACCAAAGAAAATCCCATGATTATCAATCTCCCCTCCACAGTGGAAATGACCACGCCCAATGTCTTTGCGGACAGAATCGAGTGGATGAACAAGCATCTGGAAAACAGGGAAGCCATTATTTTAAGCATACATCCCCATAACGACAGAGGAACCGGCGTGGCGACGGCGGAGCTTGCTCTGCTTGCAGGCGCGGATCGCGTGGAAGGCACGCTCTTCGGAAACGGTGAGAGAACCGGAAACGTGGATATTTTAAATATTGCCTACAATATGTTCTCGCAGGGAATCGACCCTGAGCTTGCCATCGAGCATGTAAACGAGAGCATTGAGATTTACGAAAGATGCTGTAAGATTCCTGTACACCCAAGACACCCCTATGCGGGCAAGCTGGTGTTTACCGCTTTCTCAGGCTCTCATCAGGATGCCATCAACAAGGGCACGAAGGCAATGCGGGAGCGCAATAACGAATATTGGGAAGTACCCTATCTGCCCATTGATCCGGCGGATATCGGACGGGAATACGAACCCATCGTTCGCATCAATTCCCAGTCCGGAAAGGGCGGCGTGGCCTTTGTCATGGATACTTATTTCGGCTTTAAACTGCCGAAGGGAATGCACAGGGAGTTCGCCAATGTGATTCAGGCCATTTCCGAAAAACAGGGCGAGGTCAGCCCGGACCAGATCATGGAAAGCTTCCGTCAGGAGTATCTGTTAAAGAAAGAGCCCATCCATTTCAGAAGACTGCGCGTGGATGATCTGAGTGAGGAGACGGAGTCCGAGTTTGATACGAAGGTAACCGTGGTTTATACCGACAAGGGCGTGGAGAAACGCTTCGAGGCGGTGGGCAACGGTCCTATCGATGCGGTGAAGCGGGGTCTGCAAGAGACCCTTGATATCAATGTCAAGATTCTCGATTATGAGGAGCACGCACTCCAGAGCGGTTCCAACTCTCAGGCGGCTGCCTACATTCATCTGCTGGATGCGGAGAGCGGCAGCGTGACCTACGGCGTGGGCGTCAGCTCCAATATCACGAGGGCTTCTGTACGGGCAATCTTCTCGGCAGTGAACCGGCTGGGACTTGGGGAGCACAAGTAATTAACGCGGTTCACCTTTCGCCAAAATGATTACATTTTGAGAACTTCCGATATCCTGGAGGTGATACAATGGAAAATTTTCGAAAGGTAAAGGATATGGTGATAGAAACGACAGTAGGGATTGTTGGTATTGTCGTGACGATAATCAGCATCATCGTCACGACGGTCAATACCATCCAATCATACAAGATACATAAACATCAGAAAAGCGACCGCCCCCACCACGGATGAGTTGCTTTTTTGATATGTAGCTGAAATCCAAGGTGAACCGTTTGCTATAGGTAACACCTTTAAAATTATAATATCGCAGGCATCCGGTCATGTCAACATATTTTGATAATAAATATCAAAATAAAATATCAGAGTTGACTTAATAACAAATATATAGAGCGTGAAGGAGGTAACTTTATGGAGAATCTTGAACTGCTAAAACAGTGGGTAAGCGAATCGGATAACATCGTTTTCTTCGGCGGCGCGGGAGTGTCCACGGAGAGCGGCATTCCGGATTTCCGGAGTGTGGACGGCCTCTACAACCAGCAGTACGACTATCCCCCTGAAACCATCCTGAGTCATACCTTTTACAGAAAAAATACCGAGGAATTTTACAGATTTTATCGAAACAAAATGCTGTGTCTGGACGCGAAGCCCAATGCCGCCCATTTAAAGCTGGCGCAATGGGAACAGAAAGGAAAACTTAAGGCGGTGGTGACCCAGAATATAGACGGCCTTCACCAGGCGGCCGGCAGTGAAAAGGTGTACGAGCTTCACGGCTCTGTTCTGCGCAACTTCTGCGAGCGCTGCCATAAATTTTACGATGTGCATTATATTGCCGATTCAGAGGGCGTGCCGAAATGCACATGCGGCGGCGATATCAAACCGGACGTGGTTCTCTATGAAGAGGGGTTGGACCAAAACACACTCACGGGTGCGATCCGCGCCATCAGTGAAGCGGATGTGCTGATTGTAGGCGGCACCTCTCTGGCCGTTTATCCGGCCGCGGGACTTCTGGATTATTACAACGGCAATAAGCTGGTGCTCGTCAATAAGACGCCTACCGCAAGGGACGGCATTGCGGATCTGGTGGTGCAGGGAAGCATCGGGGAGATCTTCTCACAATTGGATTAAACTTCAAAAACTTTTTAGCAGGCTTTGTTAAGGTGAACAGTATGGACATTCGGGTAAGCGACATTTTGAAAATGAAAAAGAAACATCCCTGCGGTTCTTCGGAGTGGGAAGTACTGAGAATCGGCGCAGACTTCCGGTTAAAATGTGTCGGCTGCGGACATCAGATTATGATTCCACGGGTGAAAGCCGAGAAGAATGTGCGGGGTATCACGCGGAAATAAATAGGTTGAAGCAGCAAGCGGCGCACGGAAGCAAAACCTACGCCGCTTGTTCATTTCCCTAACAGCCAAAGGCTGACTGCTTTTCCAGTGCCTCCAAAAAAACATCCACATTTTCCTGCTTCCAAAATCGAACAAATTGCTCCGCCATTTCCCCCAAATAATCCTTTTGCAGTACAAGTATCTGATAATAAAACACCCGTCCCTGCCTGTAATGTTTTAAATACCCCTTCCGGACAAGCCTCGCCAAAAAAGTGGAAACAGTCTGCGGTTTCCACTCTTTATGATACGTCTCGTTTACTCTCTCTGTGATACCTGCCAGATCCAGTTCCTTATCCGCATCCCACACCGTCTTCATTACCATTTCTTCACAATTTGTCAAATTTTGAAATTCCATATACAGCCTCTCCTCCGTCTTAAACTGTTTATAGTTTGTGCTATTTCGCTTATTTCATCATATTTCATCATTCATTTAAAGGCAAGATAGAATTTGTCGCCAAATCAATATTTTGTTTATTTATTGACATGTACATCATAAAAAATATTTGCGCCATACAGGTACCGTTATCGCTTCAAAAAAGAAAGAAACGGGTTGCATACGCGCAACAGATACGATAGAATGATGGAATGAGACTTTTAGAGAAAACACCACACAAATTCATCGGAGACAAAAACTTTTATAAGATGGTGCTTGCCATTGCGGTTCCCATCATGATTCAAAACGGCATCACAAACTTTGTGAGTCTTTTGGACAACATTATGATCGGGCAGATCGGCACGGAACAAATGTCCGGCGTAGCCATCGTCAATCAACTCCTCTTCGTCTACAATCTCTGCCTGTTCGGAGGCGTGTCCGGCGCAGGTATTTTTACTGCGCAGTATTTTGGCCAAAAAAATCATGAGGGCGTCCGTCAGACCGTCCGCTTTAAAATATGGATGGTTTCGTTGATTACTGTATTTACCATAATTTTACTTCTGACTGTCGGCGATCCGCTGATTATGCTCTATCTGCAGGGAGACGGCACAGCGGAAAGCGCGGCCGCCACTTTGCGTTACGGCAGAGAATATCTCCAGATTATGCTTCCCGGTCTGGTCCCTTTTATGCTGGTTCAGGTCTATTCCAGTACCCTGCGGGAGTGTGGAAAGACAATTCTGCCCATGAAAGCGGGCGTCATCGCGGTCTTTGTCAATCTGGTCCTGAATTACATATTAATTTACGGTAAATTTGGCGCACCGGCTCTTGGCGTGCAGGGCGCCGCCATTGCCACCATTATTTCCCGTTTTGTTGAATGCGGCATTGTGCTTATCCATACCCACCGCCACGCGCAGGACCATCCCTTTATCCAGGGACTTTACACCACCTTAAAGGTCCCTGCATCGCTTATGTTCAAAATCATTACAAAGGGTATGCCGCTTCTTTTAAACGAAACGTTCTGGGCTGCGGGAACGGCGATGCTGACACAGTGCTATTCTGTCCGCGGCTTAAACGTGATAGCCGCGCTTAATATTTCCAATACGATCAACAACGTATTTAACATTGTATTTATCGCACTTGGTGAATCCGTAGCAATCATTGTCGGCCAACTTCTGGGCGCAGGCAAAATGGACGAAGCGCGGGATACGGATAATAAAATGATCGCCTTTTCCGTATTCAGTTGTGTTATGATCGCCATCGTGATGCTCCCTTTGGCGCAGTTTTTCCCGCGGCTCTACAACACAAACGCTGAAGCGAGAACGCTCGCGACATACTTCATCATGTTAACGGCTGTCTTTATGCCGCAGAACGCCTTTTTGCACGCCTCCTACTTTACACTGCGCTCCGGCGGTAAAACGATTATTACCTTTCTTTTCGACAGCGTCTTTATCTGGTGTGTCAGCGTAGTGATCGCCTTTCTACTGAGCCGCTACACGAACCTGCCCGTGGCTGCCGTCTATGCTTTTGTACAGATGGGCGACTGGATCAAATGTGTCATCGGGTTCGTGCTGGTTAAGAAAGGGGTATGGCTGCAAAATATTGTCGCATAATATTACATTTACATATCATGTTTAAAAAGCGCACAGACTATTCCGTTGTTATAAAGCAGAAACAGTCTGTGTGTTTCTATTTTATAATACTGGATTGTTATGTAATTTTAATGTTTGTAATTCGTAAATAGTTTGGAAATTATTATAATATACTTGCGTAAATTGAAATCTATTAGTATAATATAACCATATAATAGTCTATCCATTTCATTAGTATACTTTTGTTTTACACCGAAATACTACCTTATATAATAAGCGGAGGTATCTTATGGCTATCGTAAGCGAAGAAAAAATCATTAAAGTTTTGTGGCAGTATAATCCTTGGTGGAGAGCGCCTTCCGCTGTCAAGGAAGATGCCAAGCCACAGCGACGACTGGCATATTATGAAGCGATGCAAATGTTGAAGCACCCCAGCATCCGCCGTTTTATTGTGCTTTCCGGAGTAAGGCGGGTCGGCAAGACCACGATTCTCTATCAGATTATTGACAGGCTGCTGGACGAGGGTGTCAGTCCAAGAAATATCCTGTACATTTCCTTTGACAATCCGATGTTAAAACTCGTCAATGTGGAAACAGTCCTATCCGCCTACGAATCCATGTATCCGATTGAAGGAGAAAAATATCTCTTCTTTGATGAGATACAGTACACGGATGATTGGGAATTATGGATGAAGGTCATATACGACAGCAGAAAAGATATCCGTATGGTAGCCACTGGCTCCGCAAGTCCGATTTTAGAAAAGGGGGCAGCCGACAGCGGCACCGGCAGATGGAATGTTCTGAAAATACCAACCATGTCCTTCTATGAATATTGTAAAGTGCTCGGTCTGGAAGACCCTCTGTCCACCGACACCGTACAGCCCTGTGAACTTGCAGACATGGATCACGCCAAGCTGGGTGAACTGGTGAACCGGTTTTTGCCTCTGCGAAATCATTTCAACCGGTATCTGACCATCGGTGGCTTTCCGGAGCTTGTATTGTCCGGCGATGATCTATATGCCCAGCGGATGCTCCGTGAAGATGTCGTAGACAAAGTCATCAAGCGCGACGTATTGTCTCTGTTTAACATCCGCAATCCTCTGCTCATGGAAAAGCTGTTTCTATACCTGTGCATGAACACCACGGAAATTTTCAGCGCAACCACAGCCGCGAAGGAACTTGAAAATATCTCCGTCTCGACTATCGACAGCTATATTGCAGCTCTGGAAATGTCCAACCTCATCTATCTGGCCAAACCTGTAAATGTGGGCAGCAAAGGGGCACTAAAAGGAAAGCCCAAGATTTTTATCGCCGACGCCGCTATCCGCAATGCGGTGCTGATGATCGATGATGTACTTTCGGACGAAACCGAACTTGGCATCATGGTGGAAACCGCCGTCTACAAACACATGGTTTCCTATTATCAGGGCACTCCGGCACAGCTTGGATACTTCAGAAATGCCAGAGACAATCACAAAGAAGTCGACGTTGTGATAGAGCTACCCCGGCGAAAAATTCTCTGCGAGGTAAAATACCGCAACAATTCCCACATACCTGCCTCAGACGCAATCGTGGAATTGTGCAGAGATAAAACCACCAAGGTAACGCACGCCTTTCTGGTTACAAAAGAGATGCATGATTTCGGCATCACCAAGCACGAAACGGCCACACCGATTGTTCGTGTGCCCGCCATTGCTTTTCTCTATCTTCTGGGAAAGGCGGAGGCGGACAGCAAAATAAATGGCGCAGTCTAACAGACTGCGCCGTAAGTTTCATATCAAAACTGTGCCAGATACTTCTTTACATTTTCCGTAATGTTGCCGCCGAAAACCGCAGATCCCGCCACTATCACGTTGGCGCCGACATCCAACACCATTTTTGCGTTCTCCACCGTAATACCGCCATCCACCTGAATATCGAGATCAAGCCCCATCTCGTCAGCCATCTCCCGCACCCGGCGGACACGTTCCGTCGACTCAGGTATGTATTTTTGCCCGCCAAATCCCGGCTCCACCGTCATAACCAGAAGCATATCCAGTTTCGACAGATATTTTCGGACCACCTCCACCGGTGTCTTCGGCTTAATCGCCATACCTACCCTGCAGCCCAGGTTTCGAATCAGATCTATCGTCTCCTCCGCATCGTCTGTGGCTTCCAGATGGAAGGTGATGCTGTCCGCACCGCATGCTTTAAACTCCTTCAAATAGCGGTCCGGATCGACGATCATCAAATGCACATCGAATACTCTGTCCGTCACAATGCGAATGGATCGAATCACAGGCATTCCGAAAGAAATTGAAGGTACAAACACCCCGTCCATCACATCAATATGTAAATACTCTGCTCCGGCCTCTCCCGCCTCCTTGATCTGCTCCCCCAGTCTGGCAAAATCAGCCGCCAGAATGGAGGGAGACAAAATTCTTTTACCCATCTTTCCTTCCTCCGCAACGTCCATTTCTCCGTCTGCGCACTACTCTTTATTTCCGCGCAAACTCCTTTGTCTTTTCATAGATGCTCTTGCCATCCAGACCATACTTCTCCACCAGCGCATTCGCAGAACCGGACTCGCCAAATACATCCTGCATACCGATCCGCATAACGGGCGTGGGATGTTTCTCAGACAGACAGTCGCACACAGCGCTTCCAAGACCACCGATCACGGTATGTTCCTCAGCCGTAACCACTTTGCCGGTCTTCTTTGCGGAAGCAAGCACCAGCTCTTCATCCAAAGGCTTGATCGTGTGGATATTGATCACCTCCGCGCTGATACCGTCCGCAGCAAGCATTTCCGCCGCATCCAGAGCGGAAGAAACCGTGATACCGCTTGCAATGATCGTCACGTCCGTTCCTTCTCTCAGGAGGACACCTTTGCCGATTTCAAACTTATAATCCGGCTTGTCGTTGATCACCGGCACCGCCGCACGTCCAAAGCGCAGATATACCGGGCCTTCCATCTCAATCGCCGCTCTCACCGCCGCCTTCGCCTCCACATCATCAGAGGGCACGATAACGGTCATGCCGGGAATGGTTCTCATCAGCGCTACGTCCTCGTTACACTGATGGGTCGCGCCATCCTCACCTACGGTGATACCCGCATGGGTTGCGCCGATCTTTACATTTAAATGAGGATATCCGATAGAATTACGAACCTGTTCAAAGTTACGTCCCGCCGCAAACATAGCAAAGGAACTGATAAAAGGTACTTTTCCGCAGGTAGCAAGTCCAGCCGCAATACCTGTCATATTGCACTCCGCAATACCGCAGTCGATATGGCGGTCCGGAAACGCCTTCTGGAACACACCGGTTTTCGTCGCGCCTGCAAGGTCCGCATCCAGCACTACCAGATTGGGAAAGTCTGCACCACACTCAGCAAGTGCATTACCATAGCTTTCTCTTGTTGCTATCTTTTTCACATCTGCCATTAGTTTGCACCTCCTAATTCTTCACCGATCTTTGCAAGATCTGCCATCGCCGTCGCGTACTCTTCATCGTTGGGCGCTTTGCCGTGCCATCCCGCACTGTTCTCCATGAAGGAAACACCTTTGCCCTTCACGGTTTTACAGATGATAGCGGTAGGCATACCCTTAGTCGCCTTCGCCTCCTTAAATGCCGCGTCGATCTGGTCAAAGTCGTTGCCGTCGATATTGATTACGTGGAAGTTAAACGCCTCGAATTTCTTGTCGATCGGATAAGGCGAGCAAACGTCGTCAATCTTACCGTCAATCTGCAGTCCGTTGTTGTCCACGATCACTACCAGATTGTCAAGTTTTCTGTGTCCCGCAAACATGGACGCCTCCCAAACCTGACCTTCCTGAATCTCACCGTCGCCAAGCAGAGTGTAAGTTCTGTAGTCCTTACCGTCCATCTTAGCCGCAAGCGCCATGCCTACCGCCGCGGAAATGCCCTGTCCCAGAGATCCCGAAGACATATCTACGCCGGGTGTCTCCTGCATACAGGGATGTCCCTGCAGATAGGAGCCAAGGTGGCGCAGCGTAGGAAGATCCTCCACCGGGAAATACCCTCTGTTTGCCAGAACAGAATAAAGGCCGGGAGCCGTATGTCCTTTGGAAAGCACAAAGCGATCCCTGTCCGCTTTCTTAGGGTCCTTCGGGTCAATGTTCATCTCCTCAAAATACAGGTAAGTAAA
>CARUOB010000031.1:31383-31657 GCA_949076555.1 uncultured Lachnospiraceae bacterium
GGCTCCATGTACGGCGGTTACAATCCCTTTGCGGACTTCGTTCGCTGTTTTTTGTAACTCTGATTTGTTCATCGCTGTCCTCCATTTAATTATAATATAGGTGCCTCAGCACTTCTCTTACCATGCACATATGTCGCCCGAACCGCTGTCTTTCTATTATTTTCTCACATCGGTCCGCCCATTTCAACGACATATGTCACCTTGCGCTAAATTTTATTAAACTGCAATCCCCATCTGCGCACCGCTGCTCACTGGCCATAATAAGCGTTAGCGC
>CARUOB010000032.1 GCA_949076555.1 uncultured Lachnospiraceae bacterium
GATAGCTTCTCCAGCTGCAAGACCCCTGTCGAAACCTTGACTGGCCCTGATTTATTTTTCTGCTAACAGTATATCATTATTCTTTGTACTATGCAATCTACAGGTTTTTTATTTTAAATTCTCTCTCATGTTCCCTGCGCAGATCCTTTTTCGCGATATCCTGCCGCTTGTCGTAGAGCTTTTTACCTTTGGCAAGTCCAATCTCTATCTTTGCCCTGCCATCCTTAAAATAGACCTGCAGGGGAACGACCGTATAGCCCTGCTCCGCCATTCTTCCCGCAAGTTTTCGGATTTCAAACTTATGCATCAGCAGTTTTCTTGTGCGCAGCGGGTCTTTGTTGAATATATTTCCCTTCTCATAAGGGCTCACATTCATGCCGTAGACAAAGGCTTCCCCGTTCTCAATCCGCACAAACGCCTCCTTGATGCTGCACTTGCCCATGCGCAGGGATTTCACTTCCGTGCCGTGGAGCGCAAGGCCCGCCTCGTATTTCTCTTCTATGAAGTAATCATGGTAAGCCTTTTTATTGTTTGCCACCAGCTTCATGGCTTCTTTCGCCATAGTCTCTCCTCCCTTTGATTTGCCTGTCAAATTCGTGCAAGCACGATTTGCCTGTCAGACTCGGTCTGGCTCCTGTCAGTTCAGCTCACGCCCATTCGCAAAACCGGGCCTTCGACCCTCTCCGCTGCTTCGCAGCTCCTTTTGCTCATATACGGGCGTTCCCTCAGACCTTCATCCGCCTGTCAAATTCGTGCAAGCACGATTTGCCTGTCAGACTCGGTCTGGCTGAACTGGAAATATAAAGTCCACTGTCCTTGCCAGGCGGTCTACGCCTTTTACTTGTACGGTGACGCGCTGCCCCAGTTTGTAGGAGGCGCCGCTCTCCTTGCCCACCATCTCGCAGGCCTCCTCATCGTAATAGAAATAGTCGCCTGCAAGCGCGGATACATGGATCAGTCCTTCCACAGTGTTTGGCAGTTCCACATAAATGCCCCACTGGGTGATGCCGCAGATCACACCGTCATAGATCTCCCCGATGCGCTCCTCCATATACTCCGCCTTTTTCAGTTTATCGGTCTCTCTCTCCGCCTCCGCGGCGCGCCGCTCCATTTTCGAGACGTGTCTCGCCACCTCCGGCAGTTTGTCCTCATAATGACCGGTGCGCTCTTCGGAAAGTTTCCCGCGGAGCTGTTCCTTGATGATGCGGTGAATCTGCAAATCCGGGTAGCGTCTGATGGGAGAGGTAAAATGGCAGTAATATTGACATGCCAGCCCGAAATGTCCCGTGCACTCCACCGTATACTTGGCCTGCTTCATGCTCCTAAGCGTCAAACGGCTGATCAGCGTCTCCTCATCCGTATCCGCGATTTTATCGAGGAGCTTCTGCAGCTCCTTCGGGTGAATCTCATCCCCCGTCTGCTTGATATGATAGCCAAAATTTCTGATAAAGGTCGAAAGTTTCTTTATTTTATCTGAATCCGGCTTTTCGTGGGTCCGGTATACAAGGGGCGTCTCCAGCCAGAAAAAGTGCTGGGCCACCGTCTCGTTTGCAATCAGCATAAAGTCTTCAATGATTTTCGTCGCCACGCTGCGTTCATAGGGTTTGATCTCCAAAGGTCGCCCTTTTTCATCCAGAATGATCTTGCTCTCCGCGAAATCAAAGTCGATGGACCCGCGCTTATGCCTTTTCTTTCTGAGAAGCGACGCCAGTTCCTCCATCTCTTCAAACATGGGGACAAGCGTCTCGTATGCTTTCCGCTCTGTCTCGTCCTTATCCTCCAGAATCTTTCTGACGGAAGTGTAGGACATTCTGCGGTCCACCCGGATCACCGTTTCCGCGATCTGATAGTCCGCCACCTCGCCCTTTTCGTTGATCGTCATCAGACAGCTTAAGGCAAGTCTGTCCACGCCCTGATTTAAGGAGCAGATGCCGTTGGAAAGTTTATGGGGCAGCATAGGAATCACCCTGTCCACAAGATAAACGCTGGTGCCTCTCTTTAGGGCCTCCCAGTCAAGGGCGGAATTTTCCTGTACGTAATTCGTCACATCCGCGATATGGACGCCCAGATGAAACAGCCCTGCCTCATCCCGGTAGAGGCTGACCGCGTCGTCCAGATCCTTGGCGTCCTCCCCGTCTATGGTCACCATCCGCAGATCGCGCAGATCCATACGGCCTGTCATGTCCGCCTCCGACACTTCATCCGGTGTCCGGTCTGCCTGATTCATCACTTTCTCGCCAAATTCTACAGGAAGCTCGAAGCCCCGCACGATGGACATGATATCCACACCCGGGTCATTTATGTGCCCGAGGATTTCCACCACCCGTCCCTCCGGTTTATGGCTCTCATCCCCGTAAGAAATCAGTTCCACCACAACCTTGTGCCCCATAACGGCCCCCTTGGAGCGCTCCTTCGGCACAAAGATGTCCGTTCCGATCTTGCCGTTATCGGGTATCACAAAACCGAAATTCTGAGACTGCTCGTAAGTGCCTACAAGCTGCTTCGTGCCGTGTTCTAGAATCCGGACAACCTCCGCCTCCCGTCTTTGGCCGCGCCGCCCGGGCAGAAAGGCAATCTGCACCCTGTCCATATGAAAGGCGCCGCCTGTTTTGTCTTCGGGAATAAAAAAGTCTTCCTCATATCCCTCGACCTCCACAAACCCAAAGCCTCTGGCGTGGCTGATAAATGTGCCGACAGGACGGTTCGCATCCGGTTTCACATATCTGCCCTGCTTCGTAAGCTGTATTTTCCCTTCCGATAAAAGCGCGCCAAGCACCTCCCGGAACACTCCTCTGTCCGTCGGCGCCACCTGCATAAATGCCGCCAGTTCTTTTTCCTTCATCGGTACATACTGTTCGTCCGCCACCAGCTCGCATATTAAATTTTTCCGTTTTTCAAATTGTGTGTCCATTCGCCTTCCGTTTCTGCTGTTCCTGCGTATAAGCAGACTCGAGATGCTTCGCATCTTACGTTCGCGTTGCTCGTCAGAAGCTCCCGTACACAGCCTTACATGCAAGCATGACGGCTATGCACGGAAGCTTCTGACTCTGCCTATACGCGCAAGAAAGCACCCTTACGCATATGCAAGAGTGCTTTTCATCGTCTAATCCTTAGAATAACGTGAGATTCAAAACAACCGCCAGTAACATGAACCCGACCGCAAGCCCCGTCGTAATCTTGACGAGCTTTCCTTCCATCGAGCGGCCCTTGTTCTTGCCCCAGTAGGTTTCAGCCGCACCGCTGATCGCGCCAAGACCGGCTGACTTTCCCTCCTGCATCAGCACTAATACCACCAACGCGATACATATAAAAATATAAATCACAGTAAGTATGATTCTCAATACACCCATCTTTATCCTCCATTCCAGAAAAAACCAAATTCTTCCTCTGCTGTTCAAACAGATTACATAATACCACAGAAACAGGCATTGTGCAAGCCCTAAATTTTATGCGGTTCAGGTATGCAAATCGCAAAACGAATGTGCCGGTCTCCTTTGTTCCTATCTCCACCACCAGAAAAACCCTTTCGCCCGGATCGTAAATCGGACGGTTTTGGTGCCGCCATAATTATTCACGCCACGAACCGTCACGCTCGCGGTACCCTTATGCACATTGTTTTTATAGCTGCCCGGCACAATTTCATACTGACTGTCGTCAAGTTCTTTCCCTTTCACCTTCACCGTGATCTGGCTCTTTTCCAGCGTGACAGGCTGTCCCGTGTAAATCTGCTTCTTAACAGACACCGACGCGGAAGAAATGGACGCCTTTGTGATCCGGTACTCGCCTTCCAGCGTCCCCGTATAATTGCCGTCCGCATTTGCCTGGGCGCGGACGATGAGGACAGTCCCCGCTGGGATGATATCTTCTTTATCCACGACCGTCCCTGCCGCCCGGGTGGCCTTTTTCCCGCCTGCCCTGCTCACCTCAGTCTCGTTTTTGTAAAGATAGGTAAACGTTTTTTGATAATCCACCCCCGCCTTTAGGACTTTTCCATTCAAATCCGTGATGGACAACTTTGTGGCGTAACTGTTTTTCTTATTCTGGAAGGTTTTGTCCTGTGCCGTCAGTGTAAGCCTGCCGAGATCCTGCGCCGCGATCTGAAACCCGAGCGCCGTGCCATATGTCCCGCTAAAGTTCCCCTTTCCCTTCACCATAACTGCAGGCTGCTTATTCGCCTTACTGCCGTCATTCACCGCCGTATGGTTTCGATACGACAGTGTGTAATCCTTCCCCTCGGACAGCGTCTGCCATACGCCGTCCCTTGTCCTAAACTTTACCGTGACCGCAGGCTTCACACCGCCTTTGGCATAGGGAACAACCGCCTGCTTCACCTCCGCCGTAAATCTGCTGTCCTTATTTGCCGCAAGGTCAAACTTTTCGATGCGGAAGGTCTTCTTTATGCTTCCCGTATACGCGCCTTTTCCCTTTATGGTAACGCTGGCTTTCCCCACGTCGCGGTTGTCGGCATACACCACGTCATAGTCCGTCCCCGCCGTCAGTGTCCTGCCGTTTTGTGCTACTGTCAGGCTATGCTCTTGGTCATTGCCGTTATAAACCTTATTTTCGATCCCGGATACCGCCGCGCCCTTTAGGGAAATTCCCGTAATGCGGAATGTCACTTTCTTCGTCCCCGCATATTTCCCTATACCCGTCAAAACAGCCTTCGCTGTTCCTATTTCCGTATGATCCGTATATCTGACCGTGTAGTCCGTCCCTTTTACAAGCGGCGTATTCTTATAGGTAACCGTAAGCTCAGGCTCTATCGGCTCCCCTGTATACGTCTGGTTCGGGATTTTCTTTACGCTCACTCTGCCAAGCAGGGTACTGTCCGTTATCGTATATGTTACCACCCTTGTCCCTGTAAAATTGCCGCCTTCTTTCGCCACAAGCAGAATCTCATAGGTTCCCGCCTCTTTGTAGGCGCCTACTCCCCCGCTTGGATAAGAAACGGTAAAATCCCTGTTCTTTGCCAGTTTCCTGCCATTATAAGACACAACAGGAACTTTCTTTTGCACCTTTTTGTTATAGGCGGCCGTCATGTCCTCCACGGTTACGCTGTCGCCGTTCAAGGAAACGGGTGTTATTTTAAATGTAGCAGTTTCCGATCCCGCATAATTCCCCTTTCCTTTGACAGCTATGGTCGGTGCTGTTGCAATCACAGCGGCATCGTTTACTTTTGTGTTATTTTTATAGCTGACCGTATAGTCCTTTCCGGATTGCAGCTTTTTCTTCCCGTCGTAAACCCGGATCTCCGGTTTTATGGCGGCTCCGGTATAGATGTAGGATTCCTCCACCCCGGCAATCCACAGGCCATCCGGGATTTTACCGTCTGCGGGAATGTCCTCTGGCCGGACTTCATTGGAGCCGGTGTATGGTATTTCTGTACCGGCGCCGTCGGGGAGGACTTCCCTGACTATGTTGTCATTTTCATCCAGCACAAGGAGCTGTACCTGTAGCGTGTCAATCTTATCCTCAACACTGACATCCGAATCTGATTTATCCCACGCACTGACTGAACTGGTCATTCGCTTACCCGGCGTCAAGGACACATTCGAGTAAACCTGCTCCGTTATTGACAACTTATCCGCAGATGTATCTCTGATTGTATAAGTTAACGTACCATTATCTTTTCCGAGCAATTCAATAGTATAGGTATCATCATCGAAAAAATAAAAGTTCTTCTGGTCTCTATTTTCACCGCTTAAGACAATCAAAACTGAGTCTGTTACATTCCCTTCGTCCACGACATTATCCGTGACACTGCCAACCAGATTTCCGAATGAATTGTAAATTTTCAAATCCACGGGACACCATGCTCCGCCGCCTTTTCTGGCTCCCCTAAAGTGCTGATCCGCCCCGTTCAGCAGACGCTTCATATAAGACTGCACATAATGTTTACTAAGGAAACGCCCCCTGTCACCATCATTAAACCAGTACTCCATCCCATATCTGCCGTCCGTAAAGATACCCATATACGGAACCGGGTCCCAGTAATACAGAACATTAAAAATATTGGGCACATAAGTCGAAGTCTGCCCTTCTGTCGGCGGTGTGCCAAAAGTATAAGCATAAACATTTTCCCCTCCATAATCCCGAGTCAAACGATATGCAATTCTGTTTGCGACCGCCCCGCCAAGACTATGCCCTGTCACCAAAAATTTCGTATTACTGCTGTTTATCTTATTATCCAATCCGTTTGTTTCCAACCACCCTAAAAAACTGCGCCACACATTAGACGCTGGTTCAGAAAAATGATCCCCCACTGAACCTAAATCTGTAAGGAAATCCGTACCCGTTGACGTACCGCGACCGACAAGAATTATAATATGTTCTGTTTTGCCTCCATTGCTTATCTCCTTATGCGCAAAGGTAGCTGCCGGATAATTTACCTCCTGCGTGGTCTCATTATAATTGATTGATTTAATATAATCCACACCAAAATTCTCACCTGCTGCCAGCATGGATTCAATGTCGTTCTTGGAACGCTCCGCTGCCGCCGACAGCGCCAGTGCGACAGTCGAAACATCATGTATGTATTCCGTGGAACTGCGGTCTAAAATATAGTTCCAGCCCCAGACTAGCTGAACCTCCTGCGGATCGGTAAACTTAAATGACCGGCTTGTCACAATCAGCGTAGGGTCGTTAAACCCTTTTAGCTCTGAATTGTAGTGAATGGTCGCGGAGGTGAGCGGTTCATTATCACTCATAATCGTTATGTCACGCCAATCGCTTTCGCTTCCACTATAATAAACATCTATCAGACTGCGACATCCACTAAAGGCAGACTCCCCTATCACCGTTACACCCAATGGCAGTTCTATGCTTTTCAGCCTATCGCAAGACCAAAAAGCATCCTTGCCAATAGACGTTACACCTGACGGCAGTTCTATACCTGTCAAGCTGTCACAAGAAAAAAAAGCATTCTCACCTATCGCCGTTATCCCAGACGGCAGTTTTATACTGCTTAGACTGTGGCAAACGGCAAAAGTACCCTTCTCAATAATCGTCACACCTGACGGCAGTTTTATACTTGTCAGTTTGCTGCAGCTGCCAAAAGCATACTCCCCAATGCTCGTTACACCTGACGGCAGCTCTATACCTGTCAGACTTTCGCAATGGCGAAAAGCGTCCTTACCAATAGACGTTACACCTGACGACAGTTCTATGCCCGTCAGGCTTTGACACCACTCAAAAGTACCCGCCTCAATAATTGTTACGCCTGACGGCAAATTAATACTTATCAGGCTATAACAATTATTAAAAGCAGACTCCCCAATCGTCGTTACGCCTGACGGCAGTTCTATGCTTGTCAGACCGCCGCACTCATTAAAGGCAAACTCGCCTATCGTCGTTACGCTCGACGCTAACTCTATGCTTGCCAGATTGTGGCACACATAAAAAGCATATCCCCCTATCGTCGTTACACCTTCCTCTACAACCACCCTCTTAATATTGTTACGATGATATTTATACCAAGGTGCAGATTTCCCCTCCACGTCATGAGGAGATTGATAATCCTCCATCGCCCCCGACCCACTGATCGTCAGCACCCCATCCGCAAACTCCCAAGTCACATTCTCTCCGCAGCTTCCCGACGTCACGCCCCCTTCAGTCGCAAATGTCTCCGCTGTCACAGACTCCAACTGCTCCGGCAAAACGTCCTCCGCAGCTTCTCCCTGCGCTCCGTCCGCCTCGGTTTCCTCCGTCTCTTCATCTGTATCTTCCGCCTCGGTTTCCTTCGTCTCTTCATCTGTATCTTCCGCCCCAGTTTCCCCGGCGCTGTCTTCCTCCGCGCCGCCTATGTTCTCATCATCCTCCTGCGTTTCTCCCGGGTTCGCAGGCTTGCCGATTTCCGCGCCGCCACCTTCCGGCGGTGTTTCCCCGGTTTCCTTTTCCCCGCCATCCTCCTCGGGCTCTGTAGCTTCTATTTCCGATTCTTCCTGATTCTGTTTGCCGTTTCCGGTTTCTTCCATCTCCGCACAAACCTCTTCAGATGCCTCCATACCGCCATTTCCATAATCCGCCGCATTCACTCCCTGCATCGGCGACACAGCGAGCATACTGCAGACCAGCATCACACTTAAAAATTTCCTAAATCTTTTAGACATTTTCATCCTCCCTACAAACACACCTGACATGCTGTCATTCATCGAATATCCTCTCAGCTACTATCTTATCACAAATTTATTTTACCCTCAATTGAATATTATGCCTTTAAATACCACAAAATATAGTATCTCTAAATATATCTTTCAAACTTCTTTTGCTCAGATCTGCGCAAAAAACGCCGTCCGACAATATCCGCCGAACAGCGCCAATTTATCGATATGAATTTACACCGTCTGCTTTCCAATCATTTCAAGATATTCTAAACCTTCATAGGTTTCCCCTGCTCAAGCATACGCAATACTTTTTCTGCCCCGCCTGTGTTTCCGCAATAATCTCCTCCGGCGTCATATGAATGTGCCGCAGAGAGTTGTACTCACGTATTTTTCTAATATCATTCACATCAAATCTACTGCTTATTTCGGGCTTACTCATAATCATCATCCTCCTCCACCAATACCGACGGCGGGTAAATCAGCATATCCTTATACCCCTCCATTATCGTGATCCTTCTAACCCCTCTTGCCGTCTTTACATTTACAATATGCTTAAAATTCCATGAAGTAATGATGTCACACCCAGCAAGACCCCCTCACAGCGCAAACGCCTCAAAAACATCCTCCGTCCCATGCTCTTCCCCGTGATATTTCATCAGATACGCTTTCATCTCCGTGTGGGCCTGCCCCATATCCTCCATCATCGACTGAAAATTCTCTCCGGTCACACCGCCAAGCTGTGTTAAAAACTGATAATAGCGCAGGTCGTCCCCGTATTCCTCCAGCACCACGCGCCATGTCTCCTCTGTCTCACACCCTTTTATATGCGAAAGGAGATACTGTTCCAGTTTTTCGCGCACGGCCTGCCTAAGCCCATAGTCGTGCATCAGCCGCAGCATGGCAAGCCTTACCTTTTCGCGCCTGCGCTGCTCCATATAATAATCCAGATTGTTCTCCCTGCTGCCGTAATCCTCTTCCCCGCAGAGAAGCATTTTGGAGAAGCCTTCCGCATCCCCTCTCTCCATCAACGTCTGCATCCGTCCGTCCCACTGCGCAATCCACTCCGTCGTGCCCGCACTCTCAAAGTCAAACAGATAAAAGGCGTCAAGCCTGCTCATAACCGCCGCCAGAAGAAAGGCGGTATCCGCGGTCTTTTTCTCTTCCCCGTCTGCCTCCTCATCCACGATCTGTTCCAGAAGAAAACAGTCCTTGAAAATCCCCTGTCCGATCTCCATGCGGTGATAGGGCAGAATGACCCGCTGCAGTTTCGCGCAGAAAGCGAAAGCCCAGTCGTCGATGCGCACCACAGACGCCGGAAGGGATATCTCCTTCAACAGTTTATTGCTCAAAAAAGCTTTCTTCCCGATACAGGTTACAGGACAATCGGCGATCGCAGAGGGCACAGCGATCTGCGTATCTTTCCCCCGGTATCCCGTAATCTCCGCCCACTCCCCGTCCGTCTTATATGACAACACGCCCTGCGGCATATTCAGTTCCCCATATCTTATTTTTCGTTCCATCGTTTCATTACCATCGCTTCACTCTGCGGAATCCGTGCGGAGAATGCTGCATCTCAGGCATTCTCTTACGCGAGACTTAGAATTTCTTGGTGTTCCGTCCAATGACGGAACATCTTTAGAAATTCTTCTCGCGTTTTTATAGTTCCAGTTCTTCAATCCGTGCGGTCAGCTCCGCTCCACGCTCGGTGAGCATCAGTTCCTCGTTGTGCCTCTGGTAGTCCTCACATCCGTAAAGGCTGATAAACTTCGCGCAGTCCGCCTGCACCGTACACTCCGTCACCAAAATCAGCATCTCATTGCCGGAACCGAAGGTGTCCTCCACAAACTGAAAGAGGAAATGCATCCGCTCTTTCACCCGTTCCGTATCCTGCTTGTACGCAGAGACTTTCATGTCAAACTGTTCTTTCACCCGGGCAAACCCGGCTGCGCCGTCCGCCGTCTCCGCAAGCCGCAGCGTCTTTTCACAGCCAGAAAGGAAGCCCGCTATCGCCCTGTTCAGACGCTTATCCCGCGCGGACAAAGCCCCCGCCTTCTGCAGAGACTCCGTCGCCTTCTGCCTGCCCTGCGCCTGTTTTGCGGCAAGGGCCGAAAGCGCCTGCGCCGTCTCCCCCGCCTCCGCCTTTGCCTTCAACGCTCTGAGGGGATTCATCAGCTCACTCAATATTTGTGAATCCAGCATATTTTCGCGGATATCCTGCTGTATCCTGTCAATCAGCATCCCCATCAGGGACAGCCGCTCATCGAAATCGGCCTTTCTCGCTTTATCCTTCGCCTGTTCGCTGACTATTCCGGTCAAAATCTCCTCCGCCTTATAGTCGTTCTGATACTTCCGGTACAAGTCATAATACGCCGTAAATTCTCTGACGATCCGGTCATGCCTCAAATACTGCCCGACGAAGGACTCCTCCACCGCAATCTGTTCTTCCTCATAGAGCGCAAGCATCTCGGAGAGATCCTCCCAGCCTCTCGCCGTAATGTAGCTCCTGCCCTTCACCGTGGTCTCCACCTGATAGAAATCTTCCTTTTTCATATCCAGATAGTTCAGAATCGCCGTGTGCACGCCCCGTTCTCTCGCGTATTCCCGCCATACCGCATAGTCCGCCTCCACCTTCAGAATCTTTAACCGGTCCAGCGTCACTATGTCAAACTCCCGCACCGACTTATTGTACTCCGGCGGGTTGCCCGCCGTCACGATGACCCATCCCTCCGGCACCTGATGGCGGCCGAAAATCTTATACTGCAAAAACTGCAGCATGGAAGGCGCAAGCGTCTCCGACACACAGTTGATCTCGTCCAAAAACAATATGCCCTCCCGGATGCCGCTTTCTGCCATTACATCATAGACGGAGGTGATAATCTCGCTCATGGTATATTCCGACACGTCGTACGCCTTTCCCTCATACTCCTTATGCACGATAAAGGGAAGACCCAGCGCGGACTGTCTCGTGTGGTGGGTCATGGAATAGGACACCAGCGCGATCCCAAGCTCCTGCGCAATCTGCTCCATGATCGCCGTCTTGCCGACACCCGGCGCGCCGAGCAGAAAGATGGGCCGCTGCCTGACAACGGGTATCCGATACTCCCCCTCCTCGTCCTTTTTCAGATAAATTCTGACTGAATCCTTGATATAGTTCTTCGCATCCTTAATATTCATATATCTGTACGCTCCTGTCATTCATCTCAAATACGGAGAATGCCGTCTTTCAGGCATTCTCCTGTGTGAGAAAAGTCTGCAAAGCAGACTTAGTACTTCCAAGCCAGCTCTGCTGGCTTTGCGATGCAGCCCCTGCTGCTGAGCTTTAGAAGTCCTTCTCACACGCCTCCAGAACAAGTCTGATCGCCCATGGCGGTACCTGTGGCGCGTTGTCATCGTCATGAAGGAACACAAACGCCACGTCGTAATCCGGCATCTGCTCCGGATAAATCCCATATCCGTCGGTAAAGTAGATCATCCCTTTCAGCCGCGCAAGCTCTCCCGCCTCCCGCAGCTTTTCCACGTAGGAAAATACCGGACGAAAATCCGTGGAACCAAAGCCCGTCAGTTTCCCCTGCTCCATAAAGCGGTCAAACTCTTCCCGCTCCGTAATCTTCACATCCTGCTGCACCTCGCTGTCGCACTGGATGATGTGCACATTGATTTTCGTAAAAAAACTTTCCGCATCCTGCATGATATTGTAGGTCTTGCGCAGAAAATCCTGTACAATCTCCCCCCTGCAGGAGGCGGAAGTGTCGATCGCAATCACGAAATCCCGGATTTTATTGCTGTCCTTATACTCAAGCGGCTCCACCAGCGGCATATTGCCGTAAGTGTCCAGCCCGTAAGTGTAATAGATGTAGTCAAACTCGTCGTCGTTGACCTGTATGGATTCCCCCATAACCATAAATTTTTTCAAGAACCCGGCATAGTCATAGTGCTCCCTTGTGGCTTCCCTCAGATTCTCCTCTATGCTCTCCGCGCTGTTCTTATCGCGGCTGAAACTCTTTAAGTCCGCCTTGATGCGCTCGCTGACCTTGCGCCACTCCTCTCGGGAAAGCTCCAGCTCTTCCCGCCTGTCCCAGTAGATATGCTCGTCAAAGTGACACAGCTTATGCCATTCCTCCACCGCCTTTTCGGACGGCTCCTCCACCCGGAAATGCCTGTAAATCTTCTCCGCCGTCAGACCGCCCGCCTGCTTCTTCAAAATCTCCAGACGATTCTTAAGGGTGTCGTCCGTCTGCAAGCCGGTCAGATGCAGATTGATGTCCAGAATCGTGCTTTCCACGGCGATGTCGGAAGCCATGTCCCAATAGAGCCTGTTCATCTTGTCCGTCCCGCTGCTGTGGAAAAAGATACCGTGCAGAAGCGTGTGCAGGTAAAGTCGCGCCGCATAGTTCGGCGCTGCCTTATATTGTCTGAGCAGATGCACCGGGTCATAGTAGAGCGTGGCGCCGTCAAACAAGTGCGCGCCCGTCTGCTGCCTGCACGTAAGTTTCAGCTTCGACAAAGCCACATCCAAAAACCGCATGTTGATCAGAAGACCGTCATGGGCAAGACGCAAAATTTCCTCCGCCAAACTCTCTATTTTCTGTTGTCTGTCGGAAATGTTCTCTGTTTCCATGCCAATCCGCCTCCCCTCTGTCATCGCAGTCGCGCAGGTTCCACTTTATGTAAACCAAACTTCACATAGCCGATTTCATGCTGTGGCAGCATATTTTGTATATGTTATGTTAACTACTTAATCCAATACAGCACAAGCAGATGTACCGGATAAAAAAAGTAGAAAAACCATTTCGAAAAATGCCGCCCCTTTTTCGCCCGCTCACCATTGTAAAATACCAGAACCACAACCGCCGCCACAAGGATTCCCACCCCGGAAAGCGCCGCGTGGGTGACGGCATACGCTGTCCAGTCCCCCTGCTCCCCAAACATATAGTTCTGTGTATTCAACACCGCAAACAGCAGATAAGCCACACCAAAGCTCGCCGCCTGCTTTCTCCGGTCTCCCCCGTTCCTGCAAAGCAGAAATGTCAAAAGCGGCGCGACAATGGGCCAGTCACCGTTCACCGTGGCCAAGATCAAAAACAGTACGCATCCGCCCTGCAAAACGGGACTGCTCACACGCTCCATCACCACAAGAATCAGGAAACAGCAAAACAGTGTATACATCATGTTAAGACCGCGCTGTCCGAAAGCAAGCGTAAAAGGAAGCTGGGATAAAGCCGCAAACAAAAACAGTCTCAACCCATACCTTGCTTTGGAACGCGTATAGGCATAACCCTCCACCATGAAAAAACACATCACCGGCGCCGTAAAGAACCCGATATCCTCCAAAATCTCATAGAGAAGCGTCCCTCTCGTAAGAAATACATGCCCGGTGTGGTTGAGCAGCATGGTGAACATGGCAATATATTTAATGACATCGCGGTTCAGTACCCGCAGCCCGCCTTTCGCTGTGTCCGTCTGTATCCGTCCATCCATATTCCGTTCTCCTGTTTTGCAGACGCCGCTCACTTCTGGCCTGCCGCTTTTTCCCGCGGTTTCCGCAGTACGGCGTCCCTGCCTCTTTGCTCTCATTACGTTGAGATAGGCGATCCGCAGTCTATGCGGTCGCCCATCTTTCGCTCGTTCCTATCTCGTTTTATCTGCCCGCATCCGGCCCTTCTGTGTTCTTTATGCCATGCGGCCGACCGCCACGATGTCATTTTCCGGCCTTCCTCACTGTACAAACGGATTATATTCCTTCTCATGACCGATGGTCGTGGATTCACCGTGCCCGGGATACACTTTCGTCTCATCCGGCAGTGCAAACAATTTGTCTTTGACCGATCTGGTCAGTGCGCTCATGCTGCCCGTTGCCAGATCCGTTCTGCCGACCGATTCCTGAAAAAGCGTGTCACCCGCAAGGAGGATACCCGCCTCCTCAAAATAATAACAGCAGCTTCCCACCGTATGTCCCGGCGTGGCAATCAGCTTACAGGTCATATCCGCGATCGTAATCTCCTCATTGTCTTTCAAATATCTGTCCGGAATCACCGTGTAAGGACGTCCCACCTGATCGGAAACATTCGTAACCGCATCCTCACAGAGCGCCTTCTCCTCCTCATAGGCATAAACCGGCGCACCCGAGAGTTCCCGCAGCCTGTTGCATCCCCAGATATGGTCAAAATGGGCGTGCGTCAGAAGAATCCCTTTCACCTGAAAGCCTTTCTCCCGTAATGTCTCGTAAATATAGTCGCCCTTGTCAGCCGGGTCGAAGAAAATCACATCCTTCGTTCCCTCTTTATACACAAAATAGCAATTCGTCTGGCAGATGCCAAGCATCAGCCTGCCTATTTTTAAATCTGACATCTTCCCTGTTCCTCTCTTCCCCTATACAGAGAATGCCGCATTTCAGGCATTCTCCCAAGTGAGATTCAGTACTTCCAAGTCAGCTTTGCTGACTTTGTTCCTGTCCTATGGCGGGACGTCTTTAGAAGTACTTCTCACTTTGTCAACCGGTTGTTCTCTCAATATCAATAATGCTCTCGATGGTTCTGATCTTATCGATGATCCGCTGCAGTTCCTCTTTGCTGCCGATCTCAAAGCTGACCATAATGGTCGCCGTACCCTGCTTGTTCACTCTCGTATTCAACGCCTGAATGTCGATCTCCTTCTCTGTGAGCGCCCGGGACACATCCGCCAGAAGGCCGTTTCTGTTGTTGGCGTAAATGCTGATCTCGACCAGATACTTCTCCCCGGCCGCCGCCCCTTCCATGTGTTGCCATTCCGCGTCAATCAGGCGGTTTCTGTCTATCTCAGGCAGATTCATCAGGTTGACACAGTCTGTCCTGTGAATGGAAATGCCCCTTCCTCTGGTGACGAAACCCACGATCTCATCCCCCGGCACCGGACTGCAGCACTTGGAAAAGCGAACCGCCACATCATGAATGCCCTTCACCACAATGGCGCTGCTGCTCTTGCCCTGTTTCACGCGGTTGATGCGTACATTCTCCTCGATTTCCGCTAACACCTCGGCGTCCGTCATTTCCCGCCTGTGGTCTTTCTCATAAAGCTCCTGCATACGGTTGATGATCTGCCCCTCTTTGAGGGCGCCGTGCCCAACCGCCGCCAACACCGATTCCCAGTTCTGGAAACCGTATTTCTTCATGACGGCTTCCTCGTAGCGGCTTGTCAAGACATCCGAAGCATTGATCGATTTCGCCTTACAGTAAGCGTAAATCAACTCCCGTCCCTTGACGATATTGTCCTCTTTCAGTTCATTCTTAAACCACTGGTTGATTTTATTTTTGGCCTGTGTGCTCTTTACAACGTTCAGCCAGTCACGGCTCGGACCCTTGGAGTTCTGGGAAGTCATAATCTCCACCCGGTCGCCGTTTTTGATCTCGTAATCTATAGTCACAAGTTTGCCGTTGACTCTCGCGCCGATCATTTTATTCCCCACCGCGCTGTGTACGCTGTAGGCGAAATCAATGGGCGTGGAACCCGCCGGCAGGCTTTTCACATCCCCCGTAGGGGTAAAGCAGAATACCGTGTCGGCAAAGAGGTTTAAATCATCCTTCAGAAGATTCATAAACTCTTTGTTGTCCGTCATATCCTGCTGCCACTCCAAAATCTGCCGCAGCCAGACAAGTTTCTCCTCCTCCTGCGTCTCCACCTTCTTGCCGTTAGAGGCCTCCTTGTATTTCCAGTGCGCAGCAATACCGTACTCCGCTGCCTTGTGCATCTCGTAGGTGCGGATCTGGATCTCGAAGGGCTGTCCGCTGGCGCCGATCAGCGTGGTGTGGAGGGACTGGTACATGTTCGACTTCGGCATGGCGATATAGTCCTTGAAACGGCCGGGAATCGGCTTATACATCTCATGGATCACGCCAAGCGCGGCATAGCAGTCTTTCACCGAATCCACAATGATACGCACCGCAAACAGATCATAGATCTGGTCTATGGACTTATTCTGGTTCTTCATTTTCTTATAAATGCTGAAAAAATGCTTGATACGGCCGTCGATCTGGGACTTTATCCCCGCGTTTTTGATATGCACGCTGACCTCGTCCACAATAGCCTGAATATAACGCTCCCGCTCGCTCTTCCTGACGGCAATTTTATCCACCAGATCATAATAAGCCTCGGGTTCCAAATATTTTAATGACAAATCGTCTAATTCCACCTTAATCTTTGAAATGCCCAAACGCTGGGCAATGGGAGAATAAATATCCAGCGTCTCCCTCGCGATTTCCTGCTGCTTCTCCGGCCGCATATGCTGCAATGTCCGCATATTGTGCAGACGGTCCGCCAGCTTGATGAGTATGACGCGAATATCCCTCGCCATGGCAAGGAACATTTTGCGCAGATTTTCCGCCTGCCGCTCCAGCTTCTCCGCGTCCTTATCGTAATTTCCGTGTTCTCCGTGAAAATTCAGCTTATCCAGTTTCGTGACGCCGTCCACCAGATGGGCCACGTCCTCCCCAAACTGTTCGCCGATCTCCTCATCCGTCATAATGGTGTCTTCCACCACATCATGCAGAAGCCCCGCCACAATCGTCTCCTTATCCAGCTCCAGATCTGCAAGGATAATGGACACATACAGCGGATGGATGATATATGGCTCCCCGGATTTTCTCGCCTGTCCCTTGTGCGCGTCAGAAGCGATCCGGTAGGCTTTTCTGATCAGACTGATATCCGTCGATGGGTGATATTTGCGCACACGGGCAATAAGCTCCTCGTAAAGCTGCCCGGGAGTCTGAAATTCCTCTATCGATTCTATTCTGCCGTCGTCAAAAACCAGTTCTGTCTTTTCTTCTGTCGCCATACATTCACCTAACCCTTATCGGATTACATAATATTACATACTAGCCATTTTACGCCATTTTCGTAGTATTTGCAAGAAAAATCAAAATAATTTAACATCCCTGATTTATGAAACATAAAATTGCCTGACCCAAAGTCGGGCATTTCCCAAACACATTACGCTAAATAAGCCGGGCATATTTTTGTTTGTGATGGAACAATTCGCAGTTCTATGATAAGATAGAGACGATACACAGAGCGGAAAACAGCATTTGCGAAGCGGGGGATCTTATGATAAAGGACGATAGAGAAAGATGTTCGTGGGCAACTACGGAACTCTACAAGGAATACCATGACAGAGAGTGGGGAAACCCGGTTCATGACGATCGGGAACTATTTGAGATGCTGATTCTCGAAGGTATGCAGGCCGGATTATCGTGGCTGACGATATTAAATAAAAGAATGGCCTTTAGAGAAGCCTTTGACAAGTTTGATTATCAAAAAATTGCCCTCTATGATGAAGCTAAAATTGAGGCATTAATGCAAAATGCAGGTATCGTTCGCAATCGGCTGAAAATCAAGTCATCAATTATAAATGCACAGCAATTCATCAAAATTCAAGAAGAGTACGGAAGTTTTGATGCGTTTATTTGGTCTTACGTTGACGGCAAACCCATCCATAACCATTTCAAATCGGAAGCTGAACTTCCTGCCTCAACGCCGCTTTCAGACAAAATTAGCAAAGACCTAAAAAAACGCGGTTTTAAGTTTGTGGGCAGTACGATTGTATATGCGTATATGCAGGCAATCGGAATTGTAAATGACCATGTGAAAAGCTGCTATTTGTATGCGCCCGAATGATCAAGTCAAATCTTTGAAATAAACCGGGGGCAAATATCTATGACAGCAAATCGCACAGACTTATAATCTTACTTCCTTTGCTCTCATAATAGCGCAGCATCTCATCGATTTTTTTCTTGTCATAGCTGGTTATACAGTCCGCCAGTACATGAACGCCATAATTAGCCTTGCACATGTTGTAGCAGGTCGATTTCACGCAGGCAGCCGCATCCGCCCCGGTTATATAGAACTCACTGATTTCATTCTGTCTGATAAATTCCGTAAACGCCTCGCTGGTCAATGCGTTTCCTTTATACTTTGTGAAAATATTATTTGACACTATTTTCAGATCGGAAGCCAATTCCGCTCCGGCTGTATTGGGCTTAAAGGTACGTGTACCGGGCGACAGATTTTCATGTCTGATATAGACGACGGGAATCTCGTTATGTACAGCCCAGTCAACCGCTTGATTGATCTTGTCGATGATCTCCTTATAATTCTTTGTTATGTCCTTCTGGATATCAATTACTACTAGTGCTTTCTTCTGCATACGGTTTCCTCCCCAACGGCTGTTTTATATATTTGACTGCGTTTATTATAACACCTGATTGTTGACAACAGTGTGGCAACAATTTATGATTTTATAAAAAGAATTTGAAAGGCGGCTGATCCATGAAAATAGACAGGCTTGTGAGCATTATTATGATACTCCTTGAAAAAAAGCGGGTAGGCGCACAGGAATTGGCAGACATCTTTGAAGTCTCACCCCGCACCATTTACCGCGACATAGACGCGATCAATATGGCGGGGATTCCGGTTCGCTCGACGTCCGGAGTGGGCGGCGGTTTTGAAATGATGCAGGCATACAAAATTGATAAAAAATTCTTTTCTGCCGATGACCTTTCCGCCCTTTTAATGGGGCTTTCCAGTCTTTCTGGCATCGTGCGGGGCGATGAAGTGGTACACGCGCTTGCCAAAGTCAAGAGTGTTATTCCCGCAGAGAGGGCGAAAGAGATCGAGTTAAAGGCAAATCAAATTTACATAGATCTGAGTCAATGGGCCGGAACCCGCCGCATACAGCCCTATTTGGAAACAGTCAAATCCGCTTTGCAGGAAAACCGCCTGCTTCTGTTTTCCTATGTGGCTCATCATGGAAAGCAGACCGTACGGACCGTGGAGCCTTGTCAGCTCGTGTTAAAGTCTCATCACTGGTATCTGTACGGATACTGTCATGCCAAAAAGGCGTTTCGTCTTTTCAGGATATCCCGTATGTCAAATCTAAAAATACAGGAAGAGACTTTTACGCCTCGAACATATCAAAAACCAGTTTTAGACTTTTCGGACATTTTGGAAAACATGCAGATCAAAATCAAAATACGCATTCATAAGTCCATACTGGACAGGGTACTTGACTATTGTCCCTATGAAGATTTTTCGGAAGACGGTGACGCGTATTATCTCGTTGATTTTCCTTTCGTCGAGAACGACTACCACTATGATCTTCTGCTCGGCTTTGGAAATAAATGTGAATGTTTGGAGCCGCCCCACATCCGCGAAAACCTAAAACATAGAATACATGATCTTTCTCTTATGTACGAAAAGTGACCCGGAAGCGGTATATTACACCTGACCATAAAATGATTTGCCGCGCATATCACTGCACACTTCGGAAGCGGAATCCCCATAACTGCGGCCTTTCGTGGTCATTCCACCCAAATTCGCCCTACGGGGGATGTCATTCCACACCCCAAAATGCTATACTCTATTACAGAAAAAACAATTGGAGGTACAGGATCATGGATCAAACGGCAACAGGTAAGTTTATCACTAAAAAACGCAAAGAGCTGAATCTGACGCAGGAACAGCTTGCTCAAAAATTAGGTGTGTCAAACAAAACAATATCAAAATGGGAAACAGGAAAATGTATGCCAGACTATTCCATCATCGAGTTGTTATGTTCAGAACTGAACACAACGCTTGCCGAACTGATGAACGGAGAAGAGGACGACAAAAGCATACATACTTATGATAATGAACAGATTGTGGAGATGATGAAGGAAATGCAGGATTTGAAAAACGCTAAGATCATGTTTACCGGCTATATTCTGATTATAGTAGGTATTGTTATGTTAACCCTTTCCCAACTGTTTGGCGGGACGGAATTTCGAGATTTTCTTTCTGGTTTCATGCTGGGATTATCCATCTGCCAGATGGTCATTGGTATTTTTGTTGTCAGCCGGCAGATGGCGAATAAAAATAGAAACAAATAAATAATTACCGCTCGCAAAAAATGCGCCCTCTCAAGCAAACTTGGAGGGCGCATTTTTAGGTGTTTTACATTATACTTGCAAAGCTGCGCTTCGCGCCGCTTGTTTTTCTTTTTGCGCCTTACATCATCCCCATGCCGCCGCCTGCACCTGCGGGCATTGCGGGTTCGGGCTCTTTGATATTTGCCACTACGGACTCGGTGGTGAGCAGGGTGCTTGCCACGCTTGTCGCGTTCTGCAGTGCGCTTCTGGTCACCTTGGCGGGATCAAGGATACCTGCCTTCACCATATCCACATATTCCTCTTTCAGTGCATCGAAACCTACGCCTGCCTCGGACTCTCTCACCTTATTGATGATCACGGAGCCTTCCAGACCTGCGTTTGCAACGATGTGATACAGAGGCGCTTCGAGAGCTTTCAGCACGATCTGCGCACCAGTCTTCTCGTCGCCTTCCAGATTCTCCGCCATCTTCTCCACTTCCTTGGCTGCATGGATATATGCGGAACCGCCGCCGGAAATGATACCTTCTTCCACAGCCGCTCTGGTCGCTGCCAGCGCATCCTCCAGACGGAGCTTCGCCTCTTTCATCTCGGTCTCTGTCGCCGCGCCCACACGGATCACAGCCACACCGCCTGCCAGTTTCGCAAGACGCTCCTGTAATTTCTCCTTATCGAAATCGGAAGTGGTCTCCTCGATCTGCTTCTTGATCTGACCGATTCTCGCCTCGATCTCATTCTTTTCGCCTTCGCCGTCCACAATGACGGTGTTCTCTTTCTGTACCTTAACGGACTTCGCACGGCCAAGCTGGTCAAGGGTCGCGTCTTTCAGCTCTAAACCAAGCTCGGAACTGATTACCTGACCGCCTGTAAGGATAGCGATATCCTCCAGCATAGCCTTTCTTCTGTCGCCGTAGCCGGGCGCCTTAACCGCAACCACATTAAATGTGCCGCGCAGTTTGTTCACGATCAGGGTCGTGAGCGCCTCGCCTTCCACATCCTCAGCGATGATGAGGAGCTTCGCACCGGACTGTACGATCTGCTCTAAGAGGGGCAGAATCTCCTGAATGTTCGCGATCTTCTTATCTGTAATCAGGATGTAGGGATTCTCTAAAACCGCCTCCATCTTATCCATATCGGTCGCCATATACGCGGAAATGTAGCCTCTGTCAAACTGCATACCTTCCACCAGATCCAGCTCTGTGAGCATGGTCTTGCTTTCCTCGATGGTGATCACGCCGTCGCCAGAAACCTTCTCCATCGCATCCGCAACAAGCTGGCCTACCTCGTCGTCACCGGAAGAAACAGCCGCCACTCTCGCGATATGCTCCTTGCCGTTTACTTTGGAGCTCATCTTTGCGATCGCATCCACTGCAGTCTCAGTGGCTTTCTTCATACCCTTTCTTAAGATAATCGGGTTTGCGCCTGCCGCCAGATTCTTGATACCCGCATTAACCATAGCCTGTGCCAGCACTGTCGCCGTGGTGGTTCCGTCACCTGCCACGTCGTTGGTCTTAGTCGCCACTTCCTTGACAAGCTGTGCACCCATATTTTCAAAAGCGTCCGCAAGCTCGATCTCCTTGGCGATGGTCACGCCGTCGTTGGTGATGAGGGGCGCGCCGTAGGATTTATCCAAAACTACGTTTCTGCCTTTCGGTCCAAGGGTCACTCTCACGGTGTCCGCCAACTGATTTACACCAGATTCCAAAGCCGCTCTGGCTTCCGCGCCATACTTAATTTCCTTAGCCATAATTTTATGTCCTCCTGCTTTTCCATTTTTAATCACTTCAATTTATTCATTATTCAATGCGGAGAATGCCCGTATTTTGGCGTTCTCCTGAGTGAGATTTAGTACTTCTTGGCGTTCCGTCCTATGGCGGAACGTCTTTAGAAGTACTTCTCACTCTAATCTACGACTGCCAAAATATCATTCTGTCTCACGATAATGTATTCCTCATCCTCGCCCAGCTTCACCTCTGTGCCGGAATATTTGGAGTAGATAACCTGATCGCCGACTTTGACTTCCATCTTCACTTCCTTGCCGTCCACAACGCCGCCGGGGCCTACCGCAATCACTTCAGCCTGCTGGGGTTTTTCTTTGCTCTGTCCAGGCAAAACGATACCGGATTTCGTGGTCTCCTCCGCTTCCAACTGCTTTAATACAACTCTGTCGCCAAGTGGTGTTAACTTCATAATAACTGCCTCCTTCTTATTATGTGATACATTTTGTTCTTATCCTTTGACCTGTTAGCACTCACCTTCTATGAGTGCTAACTCTGGAACATATATTATCTTCATATGCGGGTGTTTGCAAATGGTTCTACACGCATGCACAAAGTTATATCTCTCGAAATCTCTCTCTTTCTTTTATTATCTCTCGTTTTCTTGTTTTTATCCTGAAATTGGGATTTAATACTTATTTTATATTTTCAGGTTCCATCCCCAGAAATTCCCATATTTCCTCTTTCACAAAAGCGTATTCTCCCAGTTGTGCCTCATACGCCTGCATCCGGACATAGTTTTCCTCCGCCTGCCGCGCGTTTCCCGCTTTCTTGTGGGCATGATACAGCATCGCTGCCTCATAATAGTAAGCGGCCGCATTCATCTGCTCCATGTCTCCCTCTGCCGCCACCCCAAGCGCTTCGTTGCGGTACACGTTTTCCACAAGCCTTTCATAGTTTTGGAGGCTGATCTCCTGCATCAGGACTGCCTCATCGATTTCAGGCGCTTTCAGATAATCCGAAGCCTCCCTGATAAATGTGACGATCTGGATACATAAACCTACGCAGAGCAGAATCACAATGCCGTTCAAGACAAGGTTCCTTCGTGAAACACCGGTTTTTACATTCGCACTTTGATTCCCGTTCATTCTTCCGCCGCCTCCTTCGTCTCCTCCGCCTCTCTGTGCAGACCTTCCTCAATCAGCGCGGCTTTTTTTACCACCGAGTAGTCCGCAAGCGCAGCCACCTCCTCTTTCGTCAGATTGCAGTAGACCGAAAGCGCAGCCTCCAGATCTTCCTGCATCCGCCTGTAGGACTCCATATGCTCGGGCGTAAAATTATCATCGTAATATGCGCTCTCATATGTGAGCCGTCCCGTCGACTTATAAAAGCTGTCCAGATGTGATGCCATTCTGGCGGAAACCGTGGCAGCATCATCCACTGTACCTTCCATGTAAATGGTCATCTGGTTGAGAATGCTCTTATAATCAAAAATCACAAAAGAGATCACCGTGTAATCCTGAAAATCTCCGGTATGGCTAAGGCTTTTTCCATCGTAAAGGGCATACATTCTCCTCCACTCTCCCGCCTCCTCACTGGCAGAAAGCGCTGCCCTGTAAGACTCCCTGTTTTTCGCGATATCCTTCTTGATCCGGCCGGACCAAAGACGGTAGGGGCCGTCATTTATGACGTAAGCCATCAGAAGAACCATCACAAGAAGCGCCGCAATCACCGCAATTTTGGCCGTAAAAGAATTAAAATGCAGCGTCTTTTTCTCCACTTCCTGCTTCGTTTTCTGAAATTCCTGCTGATAATGCCGCATATCCTGCTGATGCTTCACCGCAAAAGGGTTCGGATTGCCGCAGAAAGGACATTTTTCATCCTCAATCTGTAAATTTGCGCCGCATGTGGGACACTTCATCGTATTTTACAACCTTTCTTCACTCTGTCTCGATGTGCTCTTTCACAAATTCTTTTACTTTCTTTTTCGCCGTCTGATAGTCTAAGTAAACGCCGTATTCATCCTTCACGCAGCACGCCCCGTAAAACCGGATAAGCGCCTCTTCCGATATGCCAAACACCGTGCCGATCTGCTCCTTAACTTCCTCCTGATATGCCGCAATCAGCATCTCCTCCGCCTCCGTGTAGGAATCATATGGTCTATCCTGTATGAGAAACAGAGCGTCTATGATGCAGTCGCCCGCTTTCTCCCCATCATACCCCTGTGAAGCCGCCAGTGCCAGATCTTCCTTACAGTATTGATACCGGGTATATACATCGATAAAATCCGCGTGCGCCCAATTGGCGATGGAATAATACGGCTCACCTTGATTTTCAAATACATATGCCACAACGGCATCGTAGTCCCCTTCCGCGTACAGGGCATCCAGCTTCGGAAAATTTTCCTTTTCCCACTGCATTTGCGCCCTGGCCTCCTCCACCGTCGGCTCATGATCCGTCCATTTCCTGCCAAGAAAAAGGAGCAGCCCGACAAAAGCAGTCAAAACCGCGGTCACAAGAACCGTCACCCGAATCACACGCCCGGTTTTTCCGATTTCCCTGCGGTACTCTCTGACCGGCGCAGCGGACAGTTCCTCCACGTCCTTCTTTATGTCATAAAGCTGCTCCATATACTGTTTCTCGCCGCCAACAGCGTTCAGCGCACCGCAGTACGGGCACTTCGCGCTGTCTTCTTCAATCGGCGCATGACAATTTTCACAATAAATCATCACTTAAGTTCTCTTTTCCAACCGTTCCCTGTAGCCGGGCGCATTTTTAATCTCGAATTTATTGTTGAACATCTCATACTCCGCGTCGTCGAGCTTTTCTTCGATCATTTCCTCCACATTCGTCTTATAGACGATGCCACAGGCAACGGAGGGCGCAAGCACCGCATCCTCAAAAGACAGACACGCCTGCTGCACTCTGCTGCAGTACGACTCCGCCTCGCCGTCCTCCGCCATGGGAATCAGCACGATAAACACATCCCCGTCCACGCGGCCGATCACATAATCCGGTTTCTTCTCCTGCTTCAGAATATCGGCGATGGTCTTGATCAGGCGGTCGCTCTCCTCGTCCCCGAAATGGTCGTTCACATACTTCCAGTCATTTATGTTCACATTGATAACCGCTACCGGGACCACTTCCGCCCTGTCTATCAGCCTCATGTGCTCCTCGAAATACAGCTTATGGTACACTCCGGTAAGCGCGTCCTCGTTTTCTCCTCTGGCCGTCTGTACATGCTGTACGCCTAGCTTCTGCTCCAGCCCGTCCACATAGATCGCCATCTCCGTATGCAGATAAGTCTCATCACCCCAATGGGAAAGCATCGCGGCAAAACCGTCCAGCATTCTCTCCACAGCCTGTCGTTTTTCCTCCGGCACCTTGCCCGTCTCGGCATACAAATGCGCGATCGTCCTGCCGTATACTTTGACCTTTCGTCCCGGCTCCCCGACAACATCCGGCGTGAAGCCCGCGAAACCTCCCACAGATATAATCTTCTCACCATGTCTTTCTGTCAGCAAAAGAGCGGCTCCCGTCACCGCACTGAGCGCTTTGCAGTACTCCGCCAGCGTATCCAGCGCATAAAGATTATCCATGGAATAGCTTCTGATATTTTCTTTGATTCTCTGCTCAAAAGGAATTGCTTTGTAGTCCATATGCCGTCTGTTCTCCCATTTCATTTATTTTGGTTCTGCTTGTATCATTCTGCCTTTAGCCGACACCATCATATTCTCCGTAAACTTTTGTCTGGCCCGGTTCCATCGAAGGGCGTCTCCAAAAGAATAGGCAGGAAAGTTTTTCGCTTTCCCTATAGACTTATTCTAACAAATAACATGACGCTTGTGAAGTTGAAAATGGATTTCCGCTGGCATATATTTTGTGTTTCAAATCAGGTCATTGGTAATTCCGACTGTGATAGCCTCGCTCCTCCACCCCGTTCAAGGCATTGAGTTTCAGCGCCAGCAAAAAGAAATAACCCGAGAGCAGATTTGCAAGGTCTAAAAGCCCGTCCGAAACCCCGTTTCCGCGCTGTAGATACCTGTACAAAAGCCGCACCAGACACTTGGCCTTCACCCGCAGCAGATGGGCCGTGCAGGCGCACTGACAGCCGCAGGGCAGCACAAAACCGTGCACACCGCTCTCCGCCTGCAGCCTGTCCACAGCGGCAGCCAGACGCGCTATTTCATCCGCCCTCACCGTAAAACTGGTGCGCAAGGTCGGATTCATATGATAGATCAGCTCGCAGACCCACAAAAGTTCATCCGCGAGAGCCGGTTCTTCGATCTGACTTCGCAGCAGACCGACACCGCTTGCCAGTTCGTCCGTGAGCAGTTCAAAGTCGCAGCGCAGATCGTCGTCCGCGTCGCACAAAAACGGGTATGCCTCATAGGGACTCCTGTATATCGCCATATTCTCTCCTCCTCACTCCCACCTTCCGTACATCTTTTTCATGTAACCGCGCACATCCATGCCGTAAAGCCGGTCGAGCTGCTTTTTATCCAGCTCCTCCACCGGACCGCAGGCAAGTTTCCTTCCCTCCTCCAGTAGAAGCGCCGTATCCGCAAAGGCAAGCGCCAGACTAATATCGTGAAAAACCCCCACCACACACCGTTTCCCGTCCGCCGTCCAGTCCCGCAGGTTTTCTAAAAGAAGCGCCTGACAACGCAGGTCCAAGTGGTTCGCCGGTTCGTCCAAAAGAATGATGCTGGGATTTTGCGCAAAAGCTCTGGCCAAAAACACACGCTGTAACTGCCCGCCGGAAAGTTTTGTCATCGACTGTTCTCTCAATTCCCATACACCGGCCCGCCGCAGAGCCTCCTCCACAGCCTCCCGGTCCACCGCCGTCTCCACCAAAAACAGGCCCTCTCTCCTATGGGCGTAACGCCCAAGCATCACGGCCTCGTAGACGGTATAGTCAAAGGCCGTCCGGGAAAACTGACTCATCAGCGCAATCTTTTTCGCCCGCTGTTTCGACGACAGTTCGCACAGAGCATCGCCGTCCGCTTCCACATGGCCCTGCCACAAAATCACCCCCGCAAGGGCGCGCAAAAGCGTGGTTTTACCACAGCCGTTAGGGCCAAGAATACAGAGCCGCTCACCCGCCTTCACCTGAAAGGACAGATCATGGATCACCTCTGTTTTCCCGTAGCCGCAAGACAAATGTTCCACTTTAAGCATCGTTATTCCGTTCATGATTCACTCCAAATCGTGCCCTTTCTTTTCTCACCGCTTCCGCCCATGGCTCCTGTCTTTTGTCAAACCTCATTCACTCTTTCGCCCGGCAAAAAAGAGGTAGAGAAAGAAGGGCGCGCCAAGCAGCGCCGTGATGGAGCCGATCGGTATTTCATGGGGCGGCGCGAGGGTTCTGGCCGCCAGATCACACAGCACAAGGAAAGTTCCTCCAAGCAGGGCACAGGCCGGAAGCGTCCGTCTGTGTGCCGCGCCGAAAAACCGCCGCGCGATATGCGGCACAATCAGATCCACAAAACCGATAATCCCCACAAAGGCCACCGCCGTTCCCGTCAGCACCGCCACCGCCGTCATCAGCCCTGCCTTGACCCTGCCCAGATCCACGCCCATGGAAAGCGCCTGTTCCTCCCCAAAAGTCATCACATCAAGCTCTCCCGCATAGCGCAGAAAATAGAGACAGACCAGAACGGTGACCGGGAAAAGCACCCACACCGCGCTCCACTCCCGCATGGAAAAGCTGCCCAGCTGCCATAGCTGGATGCGCTGGGCATGTGCGGGGGAGCCTGTCGCAAGCAGCGACATGACCGCGTTGCAAAACAGGGAAACTACCATTCCCACAAGGATCACCGTCACATTGGACATTCTCCGGTCCAGTTTTGCCGCAAGAAGCAGCACAAAAAACACCGTGCCGAGCGCAAACACAAGACTGACAGCCGGAAGAAGAAACGTGCCAAGCCCCGCCGACGCAAGCCCCAGCACAATGACGAAGGCCGCGCCCAGTCCCGCGCCGGAAGATACCCCAAGCCCAAAGGGCGACGCCAGCGGATTTTGTAATAGCGACTGCATCACCGCGCCGCACACAGACAGAGCCGCCCCTGTCAAAAATGCCAGCAGCACCCGCGGCAGACGCATGTCCAGCACCATGGCGCTGTAGCTTGGGGGAATGTGTTCCGGCAGGGGTTGTTCGAACACACGTCCCGCCGCAATCGACAAAATATCCCCCGGCGGCACATACACGCTGCCCACGCCAATTCCAAACAGCAGCGCTGCAAACGCCGTCAGCAAAAGCAGCCCCATTTTTACTCCCGTTCTCATTGGTCCGCAAAACGCTCCGGATAGAGCGCCCGCGCCATCTGTTCCACCGCAATCACAATATTCTGATCCGGCAGGGATGAGGCCATATTATCTATATAGTAAACCTCCTTGTTCTGCACGGCGGACACACCTGCCCATCCATCCCTGCCGAGAATTTCCTCCACAGGCGCATCCATATAATTCACATTTGTGAAAATCACATCCGGGTTTGCGGCTACCACCGTTTCTCCCTCCACGGAAATCCAACCGTTCTGATCCGCCAGCACGTTCGTACCTCCCGCCAGTTCGATCAGCTCATGCAGATAGGTGCCGCTTCCGCTGCTGTACAGGTAAGGCGCCGGAGAAATCTCAAAGTAGACACTTTTTCTCTCCCCCTCCGGCATATCGGAAACCACAGCAGACAGCGCCGAAAGCGCCGCGTCCATTTCAGCCACCACACGTTCCCCTTCTTCCGGCACCCGCAGGGCCGCCGCCAAAAAGCGAATGTCACTGCGCACCCCCTCCACACTCTCGCTGGTGGGCACACAGACCACGCACACACCTGCGTCAATAAGCGGCTGATAGGGCGCCTCCTGATCGTAGAGGGAAAGGTTTGACACCAGAAGCATATCCGGCGCAAGCGCAGTCAACTGCTCCACATCGGGACTCACCGTATCAAAGGTGGGCACGTCCTCCGGCAGTCCCGCAAGACCTACGCTCTGTAAATCATAGCCCGCTATCTTCTCCTCCACGCCCAGAGCCACCAGCGTCTCACAGATCGAGGGCGCAAGCGCCACCACGGAATCCACCTGATCGGGAATGACGATGGGTGCGCCGCTCGGGTCCGTTGTGGGAAGCGCCTGTGACAGTTCTGTCTCGACTCCCGTTTCCGATTCCGTTTCCGCTTGCTGTACCGCGGACGCTTCCGATTCCGTTTCCGTTTGCTGTGCCGCGGACGCTTCCGATTCCGTTTCCGTTTGCTGTGTTGCCGATCCCGCTTCGAAAGCTCCCTCCTTTGGTGTTGCCCCGCCGCAGGCCGTCAGCGCAAGCATCAACATACTCAATAAAATTGCCGGTATCCGTTTTTTCAATATCCTCTGTGCTGCCGTCTCTCTTTTCATGTTCCTCTCCTCGTCTTCTTTCTGGTCATAGTTCTAAGACGCCGCCTGAAAAACGATGGCGTCCTGTGCCGAAACATAGAACGCCAAAGGCCCCGCCGCAGACGCGGCAAGGCCGAAAGTAACGCAGTTCCGGTTTCGGCAGAATGCCGTCAGACTGCCACGTATCTGGCTTATCCTTTCACAAGGCTTCACAGTGACCGACTCGCAGGGCTTTTCACCCTATTCCGTGTGCCGCAAAAGCGGCTGCATCTGACGCCGTATTCAATTATGTTGACAGTCTAGCACAATTTATTCTCTTTGTCAAAATGCCTGAGACAGGTACCCCTTTATTCGTGTCAGGCTGAACTGTTTCTTTTATTCCAGTCTGACCACCGCCACACCGTCCACCAGCTTCACATATCCCGTCTGCGGATAAACCGGCATCTTTGCGACTTCCTCTTTCCTCTCTGTGCTGCCGTCAAAGACAACCTTCACATCCCACAGCATCACATTGTCAAAATAGGCCTGATAGGTACCCGGATAGGTAATGGCGCTGGACTTATTACAGCCGGATATCCCTTCCACACGCTCCGTGCCCGGCGTCTTTTTCATAATCTCCGAAAGCTCGCCCACAAACGTAACCGGCGTTTCTCCCGGAACATACCCTCGCGTCCTGTGAACCTCTGTCATGATCTCCGTCATCAGGGACAAAGTTGCCTTACTCTCTGCCTCCTTTTTCACATAAACCGCATTATCCGTCTGGATGTAGGAAAAGATAAGGAAGCCGAGCAGGATTACGATACATCCCCGTATTTTTTCCCTGTTTTCCCTTCCCTCATCCGTCCATTTCCACAAAAGGAGCGGCAAAGGGAAGAACAGCCGTCAGAGACAGAAGCAGCGCCCACTCTTCCCTGCCCCCTCCAAACAAACGCTTTCCCCGTCTGATCAAACATACGACAGACAAGAAAAACCGCCAGTCCTAACCAGAAAAGCGCAATTATTCCCGTACTCCATGGCATCAGCAGACCCGATGCCGTGACTTCCCGGTACTGAGGCTCCAGCACTCTTCCTTATTTTTATCATACCATATTATCTGTCAGCGCCATCGCAACCAAAAACTCACTTCGATCTGTACGACACAGCATCGAAGTGAGCTTTCTTTCCTCTTATTCTGCTTTTACATGCACTTAGAAACGCTGTTTCTTATGCGTTCACGATCTGGCCAAAGTCAGGCTTCAAGGATGCGCCGCCGATCAGTCCGCCGTCGATGTCAGGCTTGGACAGAAGTTCAGCCGCGTTAGACGCGTTCATGGAGCCGCCGTACTGGATGCGCACTGCCTCAGCGGTAGCCTCATCGTACATTTCAGCGATGCAGTCGCGAATGCCCTTGCATACTTCCTGTGCCTGATCGGAGGTAGCGGTCTTGCCGGTTCCGATCGCCCAGATCGGCTCATACGCGATAACCATGCCCTTCACCTGATCAGCGGTCACGCCAGCCAGATCGGACTTGATCTGTAATCTGATCCAATCCATGGTCACGTTCATCTCTCTCTGCTCTAAGGACTCGCCACAGCACAGGATCGGCACAAGACCTGCCTCCAGCGCCTTAAGCACCTTCTTGTTTAAGAAAGCGTCATCCTCCTTGAAGTACTCTCTTCTCTCGGAGTGGCCGATAATCACGTACTCCACGCCCGCGTCTTTCAGCATGGGCGCGGAAATTTCGCCCGTGTACGCGCCCTTGTCCTCGATATAGAAGTTCTCAGCGCCCACATGTACGTTGGTGCCCTTGACAGCCTCAGCCACGGGTACAATGTCAATCGCGGGTACACAGTAAACCACGTCAACCGCATCGTTCACTACCAGATCCTTTAAAGTCGCGCAGAGCGCAACTGCCTCGCTGGGAGTCATGTTCATCTTCCAGTTTCCGGCGATAATTCTTCTTCTAGCCATGCTAATAATCTCCTTATTTTCTATTATTTTTTTATGCAGAGCCTCGTAATTGCTCCGCAATTCCTTCGGGTGCGTTGCACCCTCAAACAATCATATCCGAGAGAGAACCCGTGCAAGCACGTTCTCTCTCAGCTATGATTATTCTCGCTCTGCTCATCGCATCATTTATCATCCGCTGCCTATAACACGGCGTAATGGCAGCTTCTACATATTGCAAGGCTTATTTGTCATCCGCTGCTACCACGCCGGGAAGTTCCTTTCCCTCTAAAAACTCAAGGGAAGCGCCGCCGCCTGTGGAAATGTGGGACATCTTGTCTGCAAATCCGAGCTGGTTGCATGCCGCTGCGGAATCGCCGCCGCCGATGATGGTGGTAGCATCCGTCTCAGCC
>CARUOB010000033.1:0-11103 GCA_949076555.1 uncultured Lachnospiraceae bacterium
GGGTATAATATAAAATTAGGGGGGATTTTACCCTTGGATCTGAGAAAGGGCGAAAAGAGGGCATAAAATGGCGGTTTACGGATATGAGGCGATTGATAAAACCGGAAAAACTTCAAAAGGAAGTATCACAGCCGATTCGCCGAACGCAGCGAGAACGGAACTGAAACGACAGAATTTGACAGTCGTCAAGATTGGGGAGCAGAGCGCGCTGACGAGAGATATCAATATCGAGATCGGCGGCAAGCCGACAGCGAGAGATTTGAGCGTGTTCTGCCGCCAGTTCGTGAGTATGACGAAGGCGGGCGTGAGTATTCTGGACGCGATGAGAATGCTCTGCCAGCAGACGGAGAATAAGCGGCTGAAGAAGGCGCTGGAAACAGTCAGGGTCAGCATGGAAAAGGGCGAACCGCTGGCGGAGTCTCTGGCGAAGGAACCGACGGTTTTTCCGAGCATTATGGTGAGCATGGTGGCGGCGGGCGAGGCTTCGGGAAGTCTGGAAAATTCCATGGATCGTGTGGCGACCCAGCTCGAACGGCGCAGCAAGACGCAGGCGCTTGTCAAGAAGGCAATGGTGTATCCGATCGTGCTTATGGTGGTGGCGATTGCCGTGGTGATTGTCATGCTGGTATTTGTCATTCCCCAGTATGCGGCCATGTTCGAGACGCTGGATACGGAACTGCCGGATATCACCAAGGCGGTTCTCACAGCCAGCAATTTCGTTAAGAACAAGTGGTATCTGCTCTTAGGGGGCGTGGTAATCTTGGTGCTTGGGACGAAGGCGTTTGCGGAGACGGACCTTGGGAAACATGTATTTGGCAAGGCGGCCATTTCACTTCCGGGGATCAAAGAGCTGACGATCAAGTCGTCGGCGGCTTCCATGGCGCGTACCATGGGCACACTGATGGCTGCGGGTGTTCCCATGGTGGAGACGGTGGAGATCGTGGCGAATACCATGACGAACATCTGGTTTAAGGAGGCGCTTTTGGATGCGAAGGAACAGATCGGACTGGGCGTACCTTTTTCCAAACCGTTAGAGGACTGCGGCCTGTTTCCGCCTATGGCGTATCACATGGTCAGAATCGGCGAGGAGTCCGGGGCCGTCGAGGATATGCTGGATAAGATGGCGGAGTATTACGAAGAGGAAGTGGAGATGGCGGTACAGTCTCTCATGGCGATGATGGAGCCTATGATTATTATCGTGCTGGCGGCGATTGTCAGCGTGCTGATCGCTTCGGTGCTGGCCCCGATGATGAAGATGTACGAGGCACTGGATAATATATAATAACAGTTCGGCCGGACCGAATCAGACGGAAAAATCATGCCAGCATGAATTTGGACGGCGGATGAAGGTCTGAGGGAACGTCCACTTGTTGCTATAAGTCATGAATTAAGCGCTTGAGTAGGGCGAAGCGTTTAAGATAGAGCAAAAATATTATGAGGAAAGAAGGAGAAAGAGAATATGAAGAGAGAACAGAAATCATTGACAAACAAAGGTTTTTCCCTTGTCGAGCTGATTATCGTCGTTGCGATCATGGCAGTGCTGGTCGGCGTGCTGGCGCCCCAGTACTTAAGATACGTGGAGAAGACCAAACTGCAGAAGGATAATTCGGCTATCGCAGAAGTGGCTAATATTCTCAAAATATCGGCGGCTGAGGAAAAAGTATGGGAAGAAGTTTCAACCGCAGGAACCGGTGGATTGACATACACGTTTGACGCTTCAACGCGTGAATTGACGATACCATCGGCGGGAGATCATGACTCTCTCGATAATGAGTTGAAACAAACCATTGACCTTAAGGATGTAAAATTAGGATCTAATACATATGCTACAGTTATGCCTACTATTACGATTTATGTAGAGTCAGGAATTGTAAAGGTTAAAGCGGAGAAGTGGGCTAGTGAGCCAAATCAGGAAGAAGCAAAGCGAATCGTACAAAACTTTTAGGAAACTATTTCGGTGGCTATATTTAAAAAGAAATATTCATCAATATTTAAGATGATAGAATGTTGTAGTTAATTGGCCAAGACCGAATTGGTTTGACTATGCGGCACCTTGAAAGGACACACCCCATGTTACCCACAGTACTTCTCTACATAATCATATTCCTCTACGGGATCGTGATTGGCAGTTTCTTAAACGTCTGTATCTTGCGCATCCCGAAACAGGAGAATATCGTAAAGATACGGTCGCACTGTATGCACTGTGGGTACCGGTTGAGATGGTACGATCTCGTGCCGGTATGCAGTTATCTGTGGCTTAGGGGAAGGTGTCGCAGTTGTAAGCAGAAAATCTCCGTTCAGTATCCCATCGTTGAGCTGCTGAACGGAGCGCTCTACTGTATCGTGTTCGCGGTATATGGTATAAGCGTTGAAGCCCTACTTTTTGCGCTGCTTGCCTCCGCATTGATCATTTTAAGCGTGATTGATTTTCGCACTTACGAGATCCCGGTGGGGATCAACCTGTTTATACTGGCGTTGGGGCTGATCCGCATAGCGACGGACTATACACGTTGGTCTGACTATGCGGTCGGGTTCCTTCTTGTCAGCGGTTTTCTCTATTTGGTTTATTTGGTTACGGGGGGACGCGGCATCGGCGGCGGTGATATTAAGCTGATGGCGGTGAGCGGCCTTTTGCTTGGATGGAAACAGATTTTACTCGCCTTTGTCATGGGATGTATCATCGGTTCCGTCATACACATTGCCCGGATGCGGGTGAGCGGACAGGGGCACATGCTTGCCTTTGGTCCGTATTTGTCGATAGGTATTCTGATTTCCGCGCTGGCGGGAGACCGGATGATTGCATGGTATTTGTCATGGGCCGGTCTATAAGATCAGGATGAAAATTTGGATATATGACTTGGGAAACAGAGATCATAATATAAGATGGTCTTTATCATAGATTATCCGTTGCGGATAAAATAAGGGTAGGATTCGGCAAGGGGGTAAAACAGATGTCGAAAGTATTGGGAATAGAAGTGGGGTCCTCCAGGATCAGGATTTGTGAGGAGGATTACAAGACAAAGAATCCCAGAGTATACCGTTCGATCAGCGTTCAGACGCCGGAAGGAACGGTGAACGACGGTATTCTGAATGTGAATGAGGAGCTGGTCAGCGCAATCAAAACGGCGTTTCAGGAAAACCGGATCAAGACGAAACAGATCGTCTTTTCCATGACTTCCACGAAGATCGCCAATCGTGAAATTACCATTCCGTTTGTAAAAGAGAATAAAGTGAAGGATCTGATCAAGGCGAATGTGTCTGATTATTTTCCCGTTGATCTGGAGCAGTATGAGATCGGGCACAGCATCGTCGGGACATTGGAGAACGAGAATGGGCCAAAGCAGTACAAGGTGATCGTCTATGCTGTCCCGAAACTGATGGCGTCGGGCTATTTCCAACTGGCCCAGGCGCTCGGATGTAACGTCGTCTCGCTGGACTACAGCGGGAACAGTATTTATCAGGTGCTCCGCAGGCATTGCGACACGGGTGTCCAGATGGTAGTCAAGGTGGATGAGAGTTCTACGATCATCACGATTTTGCAGAACCAGACCGTGGTGTTGCAGAGAACGGTTGCTTACGGTGTGGATGATGCCGTGTCCGCCATGATGGAGATGGAGGAATTTCAGAAGCCCGGTTATGAGGAAGCGGTAAATATCTTTAAGGACAGGGAGTGCATGAATGACGACATCGTGCAGTCTCTCAGTTATCTGATCAACGGCATAGCGCGTGTTGTAGATTACTTTACACGTAATAACGGCGCGGCCATCGATAAGGCATATCTGTCCGGGCTGGGCGGGGACTTTAAGGGGCTTGCCGAACTGATTTCAAACACCATCGAGATGCCCCTTGTGCCGCTTAGGGAGATTAAGGGATTACAGATTGAGAAATTTTTTAAGGATAAGAGCTTCGGCGAGTTCTTAACCTGTATCGGTGCGTCGCTTTCACCGCTCGGTTTCATGGGTGAGAAGGAAAAGGCGAAGAAATCGATACAGCTTATGCCGGATGAGAAGGACAAATTCAGAGTCGCGGGTCTCTTTGCCGTGGCATCGTTTCTGGGCGCGGCGGTTCTCACAGCTACGTCTCTGATCGGTCTAAAGTCGGCGAAGGACGAAAATGTCAGGCTGAATAACCGGATCACGGAGCTTGCCGAAGCGGAAACCATATATAAAGAATATTTACAGCAGAAATATACCTTTGAAAAGCTGGCGTTTTTCGAGAGCAATACCGTGACGCTGAATAACGATCTGGTGAGTTTTATAGAAGAGATGCAGAAAAAGATGCCGACTTCCCTGAATGTGCAGGCTTTTAACGCGGACTTAAACGGTGTGAGCCTGTCGGTGACGGTTGCGGATAAGAAGGAGGCGGCGAAGCTGGTTCAGACGTTCCGCACCTTTGACAGTGTAGCGGGGGTAGAGGTTGCCGGAATGACGGACTCGGGAGCCGTGATGGAGGGAGAAGTGCAGGAGGAGGAGCCGAAGGTAAGTTTCACGGTTCAGGTACAGTATAAGGGCGGGTCCGAGCTGACGCCCGTGCCGGAGACGCCTGCGCAGACGGACGGCGCCGTTGACACAACAGCCGATGAAGAGATTTTAGAGTAGGGGGCGGAACATATGAAAAAGAACGAAATACAACTTCTGCTGATCGTGTTTGGAATCTTGGCGCTGTTTGTCTCATGGCAGTTTATCTATAAGATGAATATGGTGAAGACGGAAGAGATCCACTTACAGAATGAGGAACTACAGAAGTCGGTGGACCGTCTGGAGATTATGAACGGCAAAAAGCCCGAGTATATCGCGGATATAGAGCGCATGAAGGCGGAAAGCGACGCCGTGGCAGACAGCTTTGCATCGGGGGTCAGAGTAGAAGATCAGGTGATGTACCTTTACAATATGGAACTGGTGGATGCGAACGATGTGCGGGTGCCGAATGTCAGCCTGCAGCCGGCGCAGATCGTTCCCTACGAAGGGGCTTTGGTCACGGAGGAGGGATATGAGCTTTTGGACGACGGAATCGGCATGTATAAGCTGGATACGACGGTCGGTGTGAAAACTACCAATAACGGCTTGAAAAACGTATTGAATTATATCTACGGAATAGACTCTAAAAAATCTGTCTCCCGGGTTTCCCTCGCCACAGGTGAAGACGGATATCTGACAGGCAGCCTGCAATTAGAATTTTTCTATCTGACCGGAACGCAGACGCCTTATGTGGAGCCGAATATTTCCGGTGTTACCACGGGAACCAGCAATATCTTCGGCGTCCGAAACGGCAGTGCGGTGCAGGCGGAAACCGATGAAAGTACGGACGACGGCGCACAGGCGGACGGAGCGGATTCCGAAGCACAGGCGGAGGAAGAGGGCGTGCAGACGGCGGACGACGCGGGCTGAGCAGGCAGCCGACGAAGGCATACAGGAAGGTGACGCGGAAAAATCGGTTTTGGTACAGACAGGATGCAGGCGGAGAGGAGGAGACAAGGTGAAAAGAGACAATAAAGGTTTTTCCCTGCTGGAGCTTTTGATTGCGGTTGCTGTTTTGGCGATCGTTATTGTGCCGATGCTCCGGGGCTTTGTCTCTTCGTACCGTGTGAATGCCAAGAGCAGGCGTCTTATGCGGGCGACCACGCTGGCGCAGGATGAGATGGAAATCTTCGAGAAGGAGAAACTGGAAGACCTGCTTGTGATGGAAGATACGGATTCGTCGGGCAATAAGACAGCCAGATATGATGTGACGAAAACGCCGACCTTAAAGACCGGCGCGGACGGAAAGCAGAAGGAGCATTTCACCTATCAGTTTAAGCGTGAGGGTGTGATCAATGACAGATCGGACGACAGAGAAATGTTTGATGTGGTGGTGACCTTAAACCCCACCGTTGCCCCGGATGGCGCCACGGGCGGCGCCTATGAGACGGCAAACACGACGGATCTGCTTATTATGAACTCGGTCAGCGGGGTGGACAGCGCCACCTACATCCAGCGCATCAGAAATGAAGTAAACGCGAACGGCGCCGATGAGGAGGTATACAAACTTTACACGGTGCGTCAAAATCCCGACAGCGCCACGGCGGGGAGCTGGACGGCTTCCATGTTCGGTCAGGAGATGACGCGCAGGATCACCTTAAAGATCGAGCAGGAAAATCAGGCAGGTGTCATGACGACCGTAGCCAAAATCAGGTATGACTACAAGACCAACTATGCCAATGTGCCCAACGAGTACAGAGAGTATACGACCAAGGATAAGACCATTTTCAACAATGCGCAGACGTTGGATGAGGAGGGCAATCCCATCGAATTAAAGAGCGTGTATCTCTACTATGCGCCCAGATATAACGACTCGGCGATGGAGACTGTGGTAGGAAAGCATATTTCGCCGGATGAGATTGTCATAGAAAACAAAGATAAGCTGCCCGTCAATATCTATATCATCAGACAGAACATACTCGACCCCGCGGATGATACGAAGAAGCTGGGTGTGTATTGGGATGACACCACGAATACGATGCAGTATAATGTGCCGGACGATTACGAGGTTAATGTGACGATCACGGAGGGTTTTGGCGCGGACGGTATGACTTACGGCAGATATTTTACGAACCTGAACCTCGGTCAGAATCCGGGTGTTTTCGGACAGGGGCAGGAAGCGAAAATTACCCTGAATGACTGTGATAATCCCGGGCGGATCTTTACTGAGAATGAAATTTTGGAATATACCGGCTTAAAGGCCCTTGACGCGACGGAGGCGAAGGACAGGATCTATACGATGGAGACGGCGGTCTACGAGCATGGGGCAGACCCCGCCGCGAGCGATCCGGTGGTGCGTCTGACAGGCACGAAAATAGAATAGTGTGAAAAACGCGAGAAGAACTTCTAAAGACGTCCCGCCAGAGGACGGGACGCCAAGAAGTTCTATGTCTCGCGTAGGAGAATGCCTGAAAAGCGGCATTCTCCGCATTGAGTGAAAAATAAGAGTTCGGGGCTGGCGTGTTTCGGAAGCGGTATTGGAAGGAAGTCGAATCATATGGAGAATGCGGGAAAGAGAAAAAAGAGAGTGCGGGACGACAGAGGCAGCGCCATGGTGATGATTATTGTCATTATTGCGTTTGTCGCGATTCTGGCAAGCGTACTGATGTTCTTGTCTTTTTCTGGTTATCAGATGCGCGCTGCCGACAGGCGCTCCAAAGATAACTTCTATACCGCCGAGACGGTGCTTGACGAGATCAATGTAGGTCTGCAGGGGGAGATTTCCGAATCCCTCGCAAAAGCCTACAGTGAGGTCATGAACAACTTTGCCTTGTACAGAAGCGCCAATGCGAGAAATAAGGCGCTTCATGAAATGTATTATAAGGAGCTGCAGGAACGGCTTTGGGAGAGTCCTTCAGAGATGGGAAAGTACAGTGTCTCGAAGCTGTTAAGCTACCTGTCCCCAGCCAGCCTTGGCGACGGCGACGGGACGAGGGCAGCCTTCTTAAGCGGCGGCGCTACTTACGGCGCGATCGTGGAGTCGAATCTGGAGTCTGCCGCAGAGTCGGAAAAATTTAGGATGATCGTGGAAAACAGCAGCAAACTGGTGTTGAAGGATTTGAAGGTTTCTTATGTGAATGATTCCGGTTATATATCGATCATCAGTACGGATATCCGGATATCCATTCCTTCCTTCAATTTTTCGCAGGCGTCCGCGCTTCCCGATCTGGAGCAGTGCTGTATGATCGCCGACGATACGCTTTATATGGGTGGCGGCAGTATCGTGCTGAAGGGGGATGTCTATGCGGGGCAGATGCTCGTCGGAACGCCCGCAGATCCGGTATACTCGGTCTTTGACAAGGATAAGAAGCCGGATGAGAAGACGCCGATGACTTTGCCGCCACTATCCCCCACCACGGTTTCCTTTGAGAAGGCGGACAATGCGGAACCGCTTAGCAAGGCTTTGGTGATCAACAGGGAGAACGTGGAAGTGTCTGCGGGCAGTGAGCTTAAGACGACGGACGTCGAGCTTTGGGCGCGGAATCTGGACTTGAAGTCTGCGAAAGCGCAGTTGAGCGGTCCGGTCAATCCTGCGAAAGCGCAGTTGAGCGGTACGGTCAATTTAAAAGACGATTTTACCCTTTCGGGACAGGGCAGCGAGGCGGTTCTGAAAGGAGAATACAACGGCTTCGGCTATCTTGCGTCTGAAGCGGATGCAGGGAGCGGCGGCACAGGCGGAAGCGGCGATGCGGGAACAGGGGATGTGGCGGACACGCGCCATAATTCCAGCAGCGCTATCGTGGTAAACGGCAGGGACAGCGTGCTTGACATGTCCGGTTTAGAGCGCCTGACCATCAGTGGGAGAGCCTATGTGGCCACGGCGCACAACGTAGCGGATACGGCGGCCACAGAGGATGAGAAGAAAAACAAAAGGAATATTCTGATGGGCGAGTCGGTGGCGGTGAAGAGCAGCCAGCTTGTTTATCTGGTGCCGCCGGAGGCTATCGGGTGCAGGATTGGCGAGAACGGAATCATCGGCGCGTCGGAGTTTGGGTGTAATCCGCTGTCTCTGGAGCAGTATGAGCAGATTGTAAACAATCCAGCGCAGTACTGCCTTCTGGACGGAACGAGGCAGATTGCGGCGCTTGGGAACAAGAGCCTGAACAATTATATTTCCGAGGAGACGATTGCGGGCGGAGGCACGGCATATATGCCGGAGGTCGTGTTTAGACAGACGAACGCAGGCCCTCTCGTATATTGCTATATGCGGTTTAAGGATGAGGATGCGGCCAATCAATATTTTACGGATTATTATGCCGTCAATTCCGAGGCGGTTGACCGCTACACGCAGTTGTACGCCAGGGAGATTAAGATGGCCGACAGCCTGCTGTACCTGAATATGGCGGGAAATATGCTCGTCTACCAGGGGGCGGAAGGCTGGGATGTGAAAACCCCGGCGGACTCTACCGGAAACAAGCAGCAGGCGAAGCGTTTCGCGGCGCTGAAAGAGGATGTGTATAGTGCGCTGTGCGCTAAGATTATGCGGACTTCGAATCAGCTTACCGATGAGGAAATGACAAAAACCGCCTTTCAAAATATTGTGGATGAGACGGAGGTCAGGATCATTTTACATGAAAAAGGCGCGGAGCAAGTCCAGATCGATACCCTTGGCTCTTCTCCGGACAGTATGATTCTCACCCAGAAAGATGAGTATGTGATCGGCGACTCCACGCCGTCCTCGGTGAAAATGGTGGTAAGCCTCGGCAATGTGACGGTGGAGAGCGACTTCGAGGGACTGATTATTGCCAAGGGGAATATTACGGTGAAAGCGGGGGCAGCGCTTACCATCAAGCCGCTTGATCCGGATACGTTTTCCAATATTCTGCGCACGAAGATCGACGAGCTGTCGGTGAGCCATGATTATTATCTGCTGAGTATCTTTACCGACGGTGTCAGCTACGTTACCAGCGGAAACGCGTCAACCGATATGGGTACCGAGCGGGTGTCCTTTGTGGATCTGATCACGTATGAGAATTGGAGCAAGAAATAGGAGCTGTCGGTATGAAAGAAAACAGAGGGTTTTCACTGGTTGAATTATTGGTCGTGGTGGCGATTATGGGTATCATGATCGGCTTCGTTTTCATCGGCCTGCCGCTTTTGAACGGCCAGCATGCGAGGAAATGCGCCAACAATATGTCGGCGGCGCTCGGAAAAGAAAAGAATTACGCGCTGGCCAAATCGGGTAGTGTGGACTGCTACATGGAGCTTCTGTTAGACACTGATGGCTATCACGTAAAATATTATATACCAAAGAGCGCGGTGGTGACCGGGACAAATCCGGCAGACTGGGTTCTTTTGGAGGATGAGGTAATCGGCAGCTCGCAGGTGGATGTGACCTGTGAGCTTGCGGATCACACCAGTGTGGACATTGTGGCGGGGCAGTCCGTGAAACTGGTTTACGACCGCGCAAACGGCGCGTGCAAGGACTCGTATAAAGGCGACGGATCTGAGGCTGGCCTGAATGACAGTTACGGCAGTCCTTGCGTCAAGATCACCTTTGACAGAGGGAAAAAGTATGAGATTACTTTATACCCGGACACGGGCAAGCATGCGTTGGAGAGGGTAGATTAACGGTTTTGCTCTGACAGGGAGGATTCGTGGTAACAGTGAAGCAGAAGGATGAACTGTTACGATTCGTGGCTGAAAGCAGAGGAGAAGATAGCATGATGGAGAAGAACAGGGGCTTTTCTTTAGTGGAACTGTTGGTTGCGACGGCGATTTTATCTGTTGTTATGACGATTGCGATGTCTTTTATGATGACTGGAAGCAGAAGTTTTACCAAGGGAAGCGCCGACGCTACCGTGCAGAAGGAGGCGGAGCTTACCGTCAATCAGATCGAAGATATGATCATCGACTTAAACGGCGGCGTCTCCATGGATGATGACAGTTCGAAGACGGAGCTTTCGATGTATCACGCCGAGGAAGACGGGAGCGGCGCTATGGTCTATTCCAAGTCGGCGGTGAGATGGGATAAGAATGATAAGAACGTGTACTGCAGTAAGTGGGATGTCAGCTATGACGCAGCGACCGGTACTTTTTCGGATGGCGCAGCGAAGTATGCGGATCAGCTTTTGGCGGAACACGTCAAAGACTTTAAGGTGGATTTGAGCGATACCCTGACAACGAAGGCGGTGGACGGCACGACGAAGACGATTGTCAAGTCTGTGCTTGTGAGCGTGGGCTATGACGATGGCACAGGCATAGTCGATTATGCGACAAGTCCGGTTATCACCCTCAGAAACCGTATGCTTTTGGAAGATAATCCGGCGAATATCTTTGATGAGCAAAAACCGGCGGCGGATACTATGAAGCTCCACTATTCCGGCGCGGAGACGGGAGGAAGCGTGGTGCCGATCGTGGATCGGGTGTCCGAGGTGACGAGAGGCTCCGGTTACAATATATATGCAAGGATCAGCACGAACAAGCCCGGTGATGTGAACGATCTGGTAGACTGGGTGATTGAAGAGACGGGGACATTGAGCACGATTGACGCAAGCGGCTATCTGAAGGTCGGCGAGTACGAGGCGAACGCCTACCTGACGATCACGGCGACCTATAAATCCAACCCGAACAAAAAGGCGACAGG